>CANSTR010000021.1 GCA_947649935.1 uncultured Clostridia bacterium | reverse complement strand
ATAAATTATATATTGATTTTTTGTTGCTATTATTTTTTGAATGGACATAATCATAAAAAATAGAAAAAAATTTAAAAATCTATTGACAAATCTTGGAAATAGCTGTATAATACTATCTAGCGTGTAGATTTGCGATGAAGCAAGATGTGGCTACGCAAGTAAGTATCAAGAAATGCTACTTACTTATCGGAGGGAACTCTTGCAGAGTATGTCATGGCTTAGACCAGGCGATAAGTTTGATTAAACGTTATAAAAGAAAGTTGGAGAAACTTTCTGCGAACTTATCCAAGGAAAATTTTACGCAATCAAAAAGTAAAAGAAACTTGGATAAAAAAAGGTGTAAAACGAAACACCTGGTAACGTTAATAACTTGCCGTTAATCGTATCTTATGAAAAGCGTGAGAAATAAAAAGGAGGTAAAAAAATGGCAACATCAAACACAGTAGGAAGTGACAAAATTAGAATTCGACTAAAAGCTTATGATTATGTTGTTTTAGACCAGTCTGCTGAAAAAATAGTAGAAACTGCTAAGAGAACAGGAGCTAAGGTTTCAGGTCCAATTCCGCTTCCAACAGAGAAAGAGATTATAACGATTTTGCGTTCTCCACATAAGCACAAAGATTCGAGAGAGCAATTTGAAATGAGAACACATAAAAGAGTTATTGATATTCTTTATCCAACGCAAAAAACTGTTGATAATTTGACAAAATTAGAGTTACCAGCAGGTGTTGATATTGAGATTAAGTTTTAAGTTAGTTTACAAACGAACGAAGAGAGTTCGTAAAGTTACTTAAAACTTGTGCAACGAAGTTGCAAACCTTATAGAAAACCATGCTGGAAAAATCCAGCCAATAGTTAGGAGGAAAGAAAATGAAGAAAGCAATTATAGGAAGAAAAGTTGGTATGACTCAAATCTTTGATGAAAATGGTTCTGTCATTCCAGTAACAGTAATTGAATGCGGACCATGTCCAGTTGTTCAAATTAAAACGGTTGAAACAGATGGTTATGATGCTGTTCAATTAGGATTTGGAGAAGTGAAAGAAGTGAAGGTTAACAAACCAAGCAAGGGACATTTCTCAAAAGCAAGTGTTAAACCAACGAAACACTTAAGAGAATTTAGATTAGATGATGTGTCTACTTTAAAAGTAGGAGATGAAATCAAAGTGGATACTTTTGAAGCTGGTGAAGCAGTAGATATTCAAGGTATCACAAAAGGTAAAGGTTTCCAAGGTGTTATCAAACGTCATGGACAATCAAGAGGACCAATGGGACATGGTTCTATGTATCATAGAAGACCAGGTTCAATGGGACCAACGTCAACGCCAGGTAGAGTTTTCAAAGGTAAGAAATTACCAGGACATATGGGCGTTGATACAGTTACAATTCAAAATCTTGCGATTATCAGAGTAGATTTAGATAAAAATGCTATTTTAGTAAAGGGAAGTGTTCCTGGAAATAAAGGTAGCATCTTAAAAATAAATGATACGGTAAAGAGAAGTAAATAGAAAGGAAGGAGGAAAACAAAATGCCTAAAGTAGAAGTATATAACGTAGAAGGTAAAAAGGTTAGTGATTTAGAGTTAAAAGAAGAAGTATTTGGGATTGAACCAAATGAAGCTGTTGTACACAGTGTTCTAGTAAATTATTTAGCTAATCAAAGACAAGGTACGCAAAGTACAAAAACAAGAAGCGAAGTTAGAGGCGGTGGTAAAAAACCATGGAGACAAAAAGGTACTGGTCGTGCAAGACAAGGTTCTATTCGTGCGCCACAATGGATTAAAGGTGGTATTGCACTAGGACCAAAACCACGTTCTTATAAATATAGAGTCAATAAAAAAGAAAAAAGATTGGCGATTAAATCTATTTTAAGTTCAAAAGTTTTAGAAAATAATTTAGTAGTTGTTGATAAATTTGATTTTAAAGAAATTAAAACAAAACAAATGGCAACTGCTATGAAAAATTTAAAGGTAGAAGAAAAAGCGTTAATTATGTTACCAACTGGAGATGAAAAAGTTCAGAAATCAGCTAGAAATTTAGAAGGTGTGAGAACAAGTTCAGTGGCTACGATTAATGTGTTTGATTTATTAAAATATAAAAAATTAGTGTTAACAGTAGATAGTGTGAAGAAATTAGAGGAGGTGTATGCTTAAATGGTAGCAGAAGATATTATTATAAAGCCAATTATTACGGAAAAAAGTAATATGGATATGCAAGAAGGAAAGTACACTTTCAAAGTTGCTAAAAAAGCAACAAAAGTTGAAATTAGAAATGCAGTTGAAAAATTATTTGATGTAAAAGTATTAAATGTGAATACAATGACTGTAAAAGGAAAAGCAAAAAGAGTTGGTGTTCATAGAGGCATGACTTCTGATTGGAAAAAAGCAATTGTAACAATTGACACAGCAGCAGGAGATATTAAGTATCTTGGCAAAGGTGGAAAAGAAGTGAAGGTTTCTAAGAAATATAAAGACTCAATTGATGCATTTAATGCTTAATTTTAAAAGAATATCTAGAATAAACTAGGAAAATAAATTAAATAAAAGGAGATAAGAAAAATGGGAATTAAACATTATAGACCATATACACCATCAAGAAGAAATATGACTTCTTCAACTTTTGAAGAAATTACGAAAAAGACACCAGAGAAATCTTTGTTGGCAAAGAAAAGAAAGAATGCTGGTAGAAATTCTTATGGTAGAATTACAGTAAGACATCAAGGTGGTGGAAATAGACAAAAATATAGAATCATTGATTTTAAAAGAAGAAAAGATGATATGGTTGCTACTGTAATTGGTATCGAATATGATCCAAACAGAAGTGCAAACATCGCATTAATTCAATATGAAGATGGAACAAAAAGTTACATTTTAGCACCAGAAAAATTGACAGATGGTGACAAAGTAATTTCTGGAGAAAATGTGGATATTAAACCAGGAAATAGTATGCCAATTTCAAGCATTCCAGTTGGTACGATGATTCATAATATTGAATTAAATCCAGGGCAAGGAGGAAAGTTGGTTCGTTCAGCTGGGCAAGAAGCACAGTTGATGGCAAAAGAGGGTGCTTATGCTCACGTAAGACTTCCATCAGGAGAAATGCGATTAATTAGTATTAAATGTAGAGCAACAATTGGAACAATTGGAAACAGCGACCATGAAAATATTAAATTGGGTAAAGCTGGTAGAAAAAGACATATGGGAATCAGACCAACTGTTAGAGGTTCTGTTATGAATCCAAACGATCACCCTCATGGTGGTGGTGAAGGTAGAGCACCAGTTGGTAGACCAGGTCCATTAACACCTTGGGGCAAACCAGCTATGGGATATAAGACAAGAAATAAGAAAAAACAATCCAATAAGTTTATTGTAAAACGTCGTAAGTAATTGAAAGGAGGAAAGTTTAATATGTCAAGAAGTAGTAAAAAGAAACCATTTGTTGCACCGGAATTGATGAAAAGAGTGGAAGCAATGAATGATTCTGGTAAAAAAGAAGTATTGAAAACATGGTCAAGAGCTTCTACCATTTATCCACAGATGATTGGACATACAATTGCTGTTCATGATGGAAGAAAACATGTTCCAATTTATGTTTCTGAAGAAATGGTTGGACATAAATTAGGAGAATTTGCTCCAACAAGAACATTTAAAGGTCATAGCGGAGATAAGAAAACGAAAAAATAAAAGATTCTAAAATTTAGATAGAGGAGGTAAAAACCGTGGAAGAAAAGGCAATGGAAAATGAGATGGATAGCATAGAAGCAAAAGCCATTTTGAAATATGCTAGAATTTCAAGTAGAAAAGTGAAAATTGTTGCTGATTTAATCAGAGGTAAAAATGTAGATGAAGCATTATCCATTTTGAAATTTGCACCAAAAGCATCCAGTGAAATATTAGAAAAATTGCTAAAGTCAGCAATTGCAAATGCTGAAAATAATCACTTTATGGATAGAAGCAAATTATATGTAGCGGAAATTTATGCGAACCAAGGTCCAACATTAAAGAGAATTCGACCTGCTGCAAAAGGTTCTGCTGTAAGAATTAGAAAAAGAACGAGTCATATCACAATCGTTTTAAGAGAAATGAGTAAATAGGAAAGGAGTTACCAAACATGGGACAAAAAGTTCATCCAAATGGAATAAGAGTTGGTGTAATTAGAGATTGGAATTCAAAATGGTATGCGGATTCAAAAAATTACAGTGACTACTTAGTTGAGGATCATAAAATTCGTGAGTATATCAAGAAAAAGTTATATGCGAGCGGAATTTCAAAAATGGAGATTGAAAGAACTGCTAAATGTGTAAGAATTAATGTTTACACAGCTAAACCTGGTTTAGTTATCGGAAAAGGTGGAAATCTTTCAGAAGCTCTAAAAAATGAGTTAGAAAAAATGATTAACAAACAAGTTAATTTAAACATTGTAGAAGTGAAAAATATTGACACAGATGCACAATTGGTTGCAGAAAATATCGCAGGTCAATTAGAGAGAAGAATTTCATTCAGAAGAGCCATGAAACAATGTATGCAAAAATCTATGAAAGCAGGTGCTTTGGGAATTAAAACTTCAGTATCTGGAAGATTAGGTGGAGCGGATATGGCGAGAACGGAATTTTATAAAGAAGGAACGATTCCGTTACAAACATTGAGAGCCGATATTGATTATGGATTTGCTGAAGCTGATACGACTTATGGAAAGATAGGTGTAAAAGTTTGGATTTATAAGGGTGAAATCCTTCCAGCTAAAAAAGAAGCGAAAGAAGGAGGTAGAGACTAATGCCATTAATGCCTAAAAAAACAAAGTTTAGAAAAATGCAAAAAGGTAGAAATAGAGGAAAAGCAACAAGAGGAAATGTTGTAAATGAAGGTGAATATGGACTTCAAGCAACAACGGCTGGATGGATTACTTCAAACCAAATTGAAGCTGCCAGAATTGCGATGACACGTTACATCAAAAGAGGTGGTAAAGTTTGGATTAAACTTTTTCCAGATAAGCCAATTACAAGTAAACCAATTGGAACACGTATGGGTAAAGGTAAAGGTGCTCCAGAATATTGGGTAGCAGTTGTAAAACCAGGTAGAGTAATGTTTGAGTTAGCTGGTATTCCTGAAGAAGTTGCTAGAGAAGCATTGCGTTTAGCAGGACATAAGTTACCTGTAAAAACAAAATTTGTAAAAAGAGAAGTAGGCGGTGATTTAGATGAAGAATAAAAAATTAAATGAGATGTCTTCACCTGAGCTAGAAAAGGAACTAAGCGAATTGAAATCAGAATTATTTAAATTAAGATTTAGTTTAGCTACAAATGGATTAGATAATCCAATGAGAATTAGAGAAGTTCGACGTGAAATTGCCAGAGTAAAGACAGTTTTAAGACAGAAAGAGTTAAAGAACAATTAAATAATATTTAAGAAAGGAGATATATCCTATGGAAAAACAGAAAGAAAGAAATCTTCGTAAGACAATGACTGGTACAGTTGTTTCTGATAAAATGGATAAAACGATTGTGGTAGCTGTTGAAGATAATGTTACACATCCAATTTATAAGAAAACTGTTAAGAAAACATATAAATTAAAAGCTCATGATGAAAATAATGAGTGTAAAGTAGGAGATAGAGTTCAAGTGATGGAAACAAGACCCCTATCTAAAGATAAAAGATGGAGACTTGTAGAAATTGTAGAAAAAGCTGTTATTAAGTAATATCTTATAAAATAATGAATGAAGTGAGATTCTTTTATTAGAGATTACTTATGCAACGAAGTTGCATACATTATAAAATAAAAAGAAGGAGGAACCTTAAATGGTACAACAACAATCGAAATTAAAAGTAGCTGATAATACTGGTGCAAAAGAAATTATGTGTATCAGAGCTTTGGGTGGTTCGTATAGAAGATATGCCGAAATTGGTGATGTGATAGTTGCTTCTGTTAAATCTGCTACACCAGGTGGCGTTGTTAAAAAGGGAGAAGTCGTAAAAGCTGTCGTTGTTAGAACAAAAAAAGGTGCTAGACGTGCAGATGGTTCTTATGTGAAATTTGATGAAAATGCTGCTGTTATCATTCGTGATGATGGAACGCCAAAGGGAACACGTATCTTTGGTCCAGTAGCAAGAGAGTTAAGAGATAAAAATTATTTGAAGATTTTATCTTTGGCTCCAGAGGTTCTTTAAGCTCTTATCTTTTAGGAATTTGAAAAATTCACGAAAGGTTAGAACTTAAAGATGCAAAAATTTTGAAAAAATTTTTACGTTCATTATAAAAATCTAAAAAAGAATTAGAGGTGAATAAATTGAAAATCAAAAAAGGTGATAATGTTAAAATCTTATCAGGAAATGATAAAAATGCTACTGGTGAAGTTTTAGAAGTAATTCCGAAAAAAAATAAGATTGTTGTCAAAGGTGTGAATGTTAGAAAAAAACATGTAAAACCTAGAAGACAAGGTGAAGAAGGTGGAATTATTTCTAGCGAATGTCCAATTGATAGCAGTAAAGCAAATGTAGTATGTCCAAAATGTGGAAAAACGACGAGAGTTGGATATAGTGAGGAAAAAGATAAAAAAGTACGTATTTGTAAGAAATGCGGAGCAAAATTAAAATAATAGAGTTGGAAAGGAGGAATTTTAAGAGAATGGAAGTACTGAAAGAACAATATATAAAAGAAGTAGTACCAGCTTTAATGAAGAAATTTAATTATACATCAGTTATGCAAGTTCCTAAGTTAGAGAAAATAGTCATCAACATAGGATTAGGTGAAACAAAGGATAATCCAAAAGCTTTGGATAATGCTGTTAATGATTTAACTATTATAACAGGTCAGAAGCCAGTTATCACAAAAGCAAAAAAATCAATTGCTGCTTTTAAATTAAGAGAGGGAGCCAAAATTGGTTGCAAAGTAACATTAAGAGCAGGTAAAATGTATGATTTTGCACAAAAATTATTCAATGTTGCATTGCCTAGAGTAAGAGATTTTAGAGGCGTATCGAGCCATTCATTTGATGGAAGAGGAAATTATTCAATGGGAATTAAAGAACAATTGATTTTCCCAGAAATCGAATATGATAAAGTTGATAAAATCAGAGGTATGGATATTATATTTGTCACAACTGCTAAAACTGACGAAGAAGCAAAAGAATTGTTAAGCTTATTAGGAATGCCTTTTCGTGCATAAAAGGTTTCAGAAAGGAGAATAACCGATGGCTAAAAAATCATTAAAAGTGAAATGTGCCAAAGAGCAAAAATATAAAACAAGAGAATATAACAGATGTAGAATTTGTGGTAGACCACATGCCTATATAAGAAAATTTGGAATTTGCCGTATTTGTTTTAGAGAATTAGCGCATAAAGGTGAGATACCAGGCGTTAAAAAAGCAAGTTGGTAAACCAAAAATGAGAAGTTAGAAAAGGAGGGAAAAAACGTGAATATAACAGATCCAATCGCAGATATGTTAACAAGAATCAGAAATGCAAATACAAATAAATTCAAAACGGTTGATGTTCCAGCTTCCAAAATGAAAAAAGCAATTGCTGAAAATTTGTTAGAAGAAGGATACATTAAATCTTTTGAAGAAATCGAAGATGGAACGCAAGGAATTTTGAGAATTTCCTTAAAGTATGATGAAAGTGGAAAAAGAGTGATTGATGGTTTAAAAAGAATCAGTAAACCAGGTTTGAGAATTTATGCAAGCAAAGATGAATTACCAAAAGTTTTGAATGGCTTAGGAATTGCTTTGATTTCTACATCAAAAGGAATCATGACAGACAAGAAAGCACGTGAATTAGGAATCGGAGGAGAAGTGCTTGCGTATATTTGGTAAAATAGTATCTGAAAATTCTTATAAAATTTATAAGAAATAATTTAAGAAAGGAGAAATAAAATGTCAAGAATAGGAAATAAGCCAATTACTGTACCAGATAATGTGGAAGTTAAAATAGATGGTCAAAAAGTTACAGTAAAAGGACCAAAAGGAACGTTAGAAAGAGAAGTTCATGAAAACATGAAAGTGACTTTAGAAGATAAAGTTTTAAGAGTTGCAAGACCAGATGATGAGCCTAAAAACAGAAGTTTACATGGTTTGACAAGAACGTTAATCAATAACATGATTGAAGGAACAGTAAATGGTTTTGAAAAGAAATTAGAAATTAATGGTGTTGGATATAGAGCTCAAAAGCAAGGAAATAAATTGGTGATGAACTTAGGATATTCTCATCCAGTTGAAATGGATGCACCAGAAGGAATTACTTTTGATGTACCAAGTCAAAACGAAATCATTGTAAAAGGAATTGATAAAGAATTAGTTGGTCAAACAGCCGCTGTTGTTAGAACAAAGAGACCACCAGAAGTTTATCGTGGTAAAGGTATTAAGTATGCTGATGAAGTAATTAGACGTAAAGAGGGTAAAGCTGGTAAGAAGTAAGCCGTTAACGACGTAGGAGTTCTACGGATTACTTTGCTAACAATGCAAAGCATTGCTAGCTTCATTAGAAAAAACTACTATGCAAAAAGAAAGGAGAAAATTATGATTACGAAAACAGATAGAAAAGCGGAACGTCAAAGAAGACATAAAAGGGTACGAAACAAAATAAGCGGAACTGCTGAATGTCCAAGATTAGCTGTTTGTAGAACGAATCAAAATATTATTGCTCAAATCATAGATGATACAAAAGGTGAAACATTAGTATATGTTTCAACTTTAGATAAAGACATCAAAACTAAAAAAGCCAATAAAGAAGCTGCCAAAGAAGTAGGAACTTCGATTGCGAAAAAAGCAGCTAAGAAAAATATCGAAAATGTTGTTTTTGATAGAGGCGGATACATTTATCATGGTGTTGTGAAAGAAATCGCAGAAGCAGCACGTGAAGCAGGATTGAAATTTTAGACTACGAAATAAATCGTGGAAATTTTTGAAAAAAATTTACTCGATTTATGTGAGTGAGTAAAATTTGAATGAAATGAAAATTTTAATTGGAAAGGAGAAAGAAAACGTGGAAGAAGAAAAGTCAGTTGAATTAAAAGAGAAAGTCGTTGCAATCAACCGAGTTGCTAAAGTTGTTAAAGGTGGTAGAACTTTTCGATTTAGTGCTGTTGTTGTTGTTGGAGATGGAGCAGGACGTATTGGTGTTGGAAATGGTAAAGCAGCCGAAGTTCCAGATGCTATCAAAAAAGCCATCGAGGAAGCAAAGAAAAATTTGATTACAGTACCGATTGTTGGAACAACCATTCCTCATGAATATATCGGAAAATTCGGTAGTGCTAGAGTGATGTTAAAACCAGGTTCAGAAGGTACTGGAATTATTGCTGGTGGTAGCGTAAGACCAGTGCTTGAATTGGCAGGTTATAAAGATATTAACTCAAAAGTTTTAGGAACAACAAATTCTAGAAACGTTGTTTTTGCAACAATCAATGCATTGACAAATATGCAAACTGTTGAAGAAGTGGCAAGAAAAAGAGGAAAGAAAGTTTCTGAAATTTTGTAAAATAAATTTTATAAAATGGACATAAAACGCATTTTTGCAAAAGCTGTTTTATAAAAAACGTAAATGAATACAAAAATGTAAAATTGATTTTATAAAATTGTATAAAAATACAAAATTGTAAAATGAAATTTTCAAAATAAATTTATTTTAAGGAGGTGCGAGAAATGGAGCTAGGAAATTTACATCCAAATGTGAAAACAAAAACGAAAAAAAGAGTTGGACGTGGTATTAGCTCAGGCCTAGGGAAGACTTCAGGTAGAGGTCAAAAAGGTCAAAAGGCAAGATCTGGTGGTGGCGTAAGAAGAGGCTTCGAAGGTGGTCAAACACCATTGTATAGAAGATTGCCAAAAAGAGGATTTAATAATTTTAACGCAAAAACATATACAGAAGTCACTTTGACAATGTTAAATCAAGCGACAACAACTGATGTATCAGCTGAAACTTTAATCAAAGACGGCATCATCAGTAAAGCCAATGATGGAATTGTCATTTTGGCAACTGGTAAATTAGATAAAAAGTTGAATGTAAAAGCAACAAGATTTACAAAAAATGCAAAAGAAAAAATAGAACAAGCTGGTGGAAAGTGCGAGGTGGTCTAGATGTTTAAAACAATAAAAAATGCGTTTAAAACACCTGATGTACGTAAAAGATTATTTTATACATTATTGCTAATTATCGTATTTCGATTTGGCTGTTATATCACCGTGCCTGGCGTTGACACATTTGCTTTGGCAGAATCCATGGCAGCCAGCACTGGCTCACTTGCCAGTTTAATTGATACAATATCTGGTGGTGCTTTTTCGAATTTGTCAGTTTTTGCGATGTCGATTACACCCTATATTACATCATCGATTGTCATTCAATTGTTAGCCATGATTATTCCTTCATTAGAAAAACTAATGAAGGAAGGAGGTGAAACATCAAGAGCTAGAGTCAACAAATATACAAAGATTTTAGCTTTAGTTTTGGCTTTAATTGAAGGATTAGGAATTTATATTTCTTATCGTACTTCAGACATATTTATTAACCCAGGTTGGTTAACAGGCGCAGTTATTGTGGTTGCTTTAATTACTGGTACATCGATTTTGATGTGGCTTGGTGAGCAAATTACAAGCAAAGGTGTTGGAAATGGAATTTCGATGATTATTTTCATTGGTATTATTTCAAGATTACCTGCTGGCGTTGTTACTTTGTGGAATTTAATGGTAACAGAGGCGGGAGCTAGCACAGTTGGAATTGTAACAGCTTTGGTAATTTTGATTGGTGCGGTTCTTTTGATTGCAGGTGTTGTATTTGTACAACAAGCAGAAAGACGAGTTCCTGTGCAATATGCGAAAAAAGTTGTGGGAAGAAAAATGTATGGTGGACAAAATACACATATTCCACTTAAACTTGCTATGGCAGGTGTGATGCCAATTATTTTCGCAAGTAGTTTTATGACATTCCCAGCCATGATTATTCAAATTTTCGCAAGTGATAAAATAGGTGGTGCAGGATTTTTAGCAGGACTATATAAATTCTCAATTGCAACATCATCTTCTAGTGTTGGATGGGGCTACTCTTTAGGAAATGCAATTGTGTATTTCTTATTGATTGTAGGATTCACGTTCTTTTATACGTATGCAACCTTTAATCCAGATGAAGTAGCAACCAATATCAAGCAAAATGGTGGATTTATTCCAGGAATTAGAGCAGGAAAGCCAACTGCTGATTACTTAAAAAATACATTAAATAAATTAACATGTGTTGGTTCTGTATTTTTAAGTGTGATTGCAATTTTGCCAATGTTGCTTAGATTTTCAAATTTAAATATATCATTTGCAGGAACATCCATTTTGATTATTGTTGGTGTTGCTTTGGAAACAGTTCAACAATTGGATTCTTTGTTGGTGATGAAACATTACAAAGGATTTCTTGAGAAATAAAGAGATTGATTCGTAGGGGCGGCATTGGTCGCCTTCGCGGATTGGTAAATGGAAAGTATAAATAAGGGATATAAAGTTAGATTTTTTATTTATGTTTTTATTAAAGGAGGGAAAAATTATGGTTATTTTAATGTTAGGTGCGCAAGGAACAGGAAAAGGAACGGTTGCAGGTTTGCTAAGTGAAAAACTTGGTTGGCCACAAATTTCGACAGGAGATATTTTCCGCAAAAACATGAAAGAGGAAACGCCTTTGGGAGTAGAGGCAAACAAATATATGTCAAAAGGAGAGTTGGTGCCAGATGAAATTACAGTACCAATGGTTGCTAATCGTTTAAATGAGGAAGATGCTCAAGCTGGTGCGATTTTAGATGGCTTCCCACGCAATCTTGCGCAAGCAGAAAAGTTAGATGAAATCTTGCAGGAAAAAGGAAAAAAAGTGGATTTAGTGATTAATCTTACGAGCCCAAAGAATGAGATTATAACAAGAATTTTGAACCGAAGAGTTTGCTCAAATCAGGCGTGCAAAACGACGTATAATCTAACGATGCATCCACCTAAAAAAGAGGGAATTTGTGATAAATGTGGAGCAGAGTTAGTGCAAAGAGGCGATGATTCAGACGAAGCTGCGATTCAAAATCGATTGAATATTTATGATGAAAAAACATTGCCATTAGTAGAATTTTATAGCCAAAAAGGAGTTTTGCGTACAGAGGAAATTAGCGAAAAAACAGGAAGATTAGGAAAAGACGTGGCAGAGGACATTTTGAAGGAAATTAAAGGAGATATAAAAATTGGTTAGCATAAAATCTGATAGAGAAATTAAATTGATGATGGAAGCTTGTAGAATTACGGCTGAAACACATGATATGCTAGAAAAAAATATTAAAGCAGGGATGTCTACGTATGATTTGGATAAAATGGCAGAAGAATTTATCAAATCAAAAGGCGGCATCCCAGCGCAAAAGGGATATCCGAGTGGAGTAAAAGGCGTGCTAGATTTTCCATCCACATTATGCATATCCATTAATGATGAAGTCATTCATGGAATTCCGAGCAAACATAGAATTATCCAAGATGGCGATATTGTTAGCATTGATTTGGTGGTATTGAAAAATGGATTTCATGGTGATGCTGCAAGAACGCATTTAATTGGAAATGTTTCAGAGGAAGCAAGAAAATTGGTAGAAGTTACGAAACAGGCTTTTTTCGAAGCAATCAAATTTGCCAAAGAAGGCAATCGCGTGGGAGATATTTCATTTGCTGTCAATGATTATGTAAAGAAATTTGGTTTTTCAGTTGTTAAAGAATTTCAAGGACATGGAATTGGCAGAGAAATGCATGAAGAACCAGGCGTTCCAAATTATGGAAAACAAGGAAAAGGAATTCGCTTGCAAAAAGGCATGACGATTGCAGTTGAGCCAATGGTGATTCAAAAAAGTCCAGAAATTCTGGAGTTAGAAGATGGATGGACAATTGTAACAGAAGACGGTAGTTTGGCTGCTCATTATGAAAATACAATTTTAATTACAGAAAAAGAGGCAAAAGTATTGACAATTGTTTAAAAATGTTATATACTATAAAAGCTTAATTAGTAAAATTAGCAATATTAATCGATCAAAATGCTGATTTAGGAGGGAAAAAACTTGTCTAAAGAAGATGTTATTGAAGTGGAAGGAATTGTTGTTGAAACTTTACCAAACACAAATTTTAAAGTAGAATTGGAAAATGGACATCAAGTATTAGCTCATATTTCTGGAAAATTAAGAATGAATTACATCAAAATTCTTCCAGGTGATAAAGTGAAATTAGAATTATCTCCATATGATTTGACAAAAGGTAGAATTACATGGAGAGCGAAGTAATTTAAGAATAAATGCAATTTTTATAAAGAAGGGAAGGAAAGAAAATGAAAGTAAGACCATCAGTAAAACCAATTTGCGAAAAATGCAAAGTAATCAAAAGAAAAGGTAGAATTAGAGTAATTTGCGAAAACCCAAAACATAAACAAAGACAAGGTTAAATTTGGTATTAACACAGATATGGAGCGGCTGTTAGATAAAATAAATTTTATCTAATTTCATATTTGTGTTTATATATATTACAATAAATTTTAATGGAGGTGTAAAAATTTATGGCTCGTATAGCAGGAGTTGATTTACCAAGAGAAAAAAGAATTGAAATAGGTTTGACTTATATTTACGGAATTGGTTTATCTAGTTCTCAGAAAATTCTAAAAGAAGCAGGTGTTAATCCAGACACGAGAGTAAAAGATTTAACAGATGCAGAAGAGGGTAAAATAAGAAAAGCTATGGAAGATTACAAAGTAGAAGGTGACTTGAGAAGAGAAGTAGCTTTGAATATCAAAAGACTTATGGAAATCGGATGCTACAGAGGAATCAGACATAGAAGAGGATTACCAGTAAGAGGTCAAAGAACAAAAACAAATGCTCGCACACGAAAAGGTCCAAGAAAATTAGTTAGCAAGAGCAAAAAATAAAATAGCGTGGAAAATTTGAGAAGCAAATTTTACTCGCATTTCTGAAGGAAATAAAAAGCATTTCTGAAAGAAATACAAATTATTTCTGAAAGAAATAAAAATCTTTAAGGAGGTAAAAGCTTAAATGGCAAAAGCAAGTAGCGTTAAAAAAACAGGAATTAGAAGAAGAGAAAGAAAAAATATTGACAAAGGGCAAGCTCATATTCGTTCAAGTTTTAATAATACCATTGTTTCAATTACAGATACGCAAGGTAATGTAATATCTTGGGCAAGCGCTGGTGGATTAGGATTTAAAGGTTCTAGAAAAAGCACACCATTTGCTGCTGGTCAAGCTGCTGAAGTAGCTTCTAAAACAGCAATGGAACATGGTATGAAAACAGTGGATGTTTATGTAAAAGGTCCAGGTGCTGGACGTGAAGCAGCAATCAGAGCTTTACAAACAGCTGGATTAGAAATCACAATGATTAAAGATGTGACTCCAATTCCACATAATGGTTGTAGACCACCAAAAAGAAGAAGGGTATAATGGAGAGCAAACATAATTAAATTTAAGAAAGAGGTGTAAAAAGTCAATGGCAAGATATAAAGATGAGCAATGTCGTATATGCCGTAGAGAAGGATGTAAATTATTCCTAAAAGGCGATAGATGTTATTCAGATAAATGTAGTGTAACAAGAAGAAATTATGGTCCAGGTGATCATGGTCAAAAAAGATCAAAACTTTCTGAATATGGTACTCAATTGAGAGAAAAACAAAAAACAAGATACTTTTATGGTGTTGGTGAAAAACAATTTAGAAAATATTTTGAAATGGCTTCTAATAAAAAAGGTATCACAGGTAATAATCTTTTGCAAATTTTAGAAAGTAGATTAGACAATGTCGTTTATAGATTGGGATTTGGTGTTTCAAGAGCACAAGCAAGACAATTAGTAACACATGGAAATATGGAAGTCAATGGTAAAAAAGTAAATATTGCTTCTTATTTAGTAAAACCAGGTGATGTAATTAGTGTTAGGGAAATCAAAAAAGAGAATCCTATCATCAAAGAAAATGCTCAAAAAGGTGCTACAAGACCAATTCCTGAATGGTTAGAATTAGATACTGAAAAGTTAAGTGGAAAAGTAGTAAGACTTGTGAACAGAGATGAAATTGATTTAGCAGTAGAAGAGCACTTAATCGTTGAGTTATACTCTAAATAATAGCTAGAAATAGGGAGTTAGAATTTTCTAAAAATGGGAGGTAAAAATGATTGAATTTGAAAAACCAAACATCGAATGTTTAGAGGCAGACGATAAGAGGAATTATGCAAAATTCATATGTGAACCATTAGAACGTGGTTATGGGATGACAATAGGAAATTCTTTGAGAAGAATTTTGTTATCATCATTACCAGGAGCTGCGATAACGAATGTAAAAATAAATGGCGTAGTACATGAATTTTCTACAGTAAAAGGTGTTGTAGAAGATGTCCCAGAGATAATCGTTAATTTAAAAAACGTAAGAATGAAAATGTTTGATAATGAAGAAAAGACAATTACGATTGACCATAAAGGAGCTGGTGAGATAAAGGCTGCTGATATTGTAACAGATGGATCTGTAGAAATATTAAATCCGGAGTTACATATTGCAACAACATCTAGTGATGCTGATATTCATATGGTAATGACGGTTAGCAAAGGAAGAGGATATAACGTAGCAGATAAAAATAAAAAAGATAATGATGCAATCGATGTATTACCAATTGATTCAATATTTACTCCAGTAAAAAAAGTAAATTACAGTGTTGAAAATACGAGAGTTGGACAAATGGTAGATTACGATAAATTAACAATCGAAGTATGGACAGATGGTAGTTTAAAACCTTACGAAGCATTGAGTTTGGCAGCCAAAGTAATGACAGGTCATTTGGAATTATTTATTGATTTGTCAGAAACTGCTAAAAATACACAAGTCATGATAGAAAAAGAAGAAACGACAAAAGAGAAAGTTCTAGAAATGCCAATCGAGGAATTAGAACTTTCTGTAAGGTCGTATAATTGCTTGAAAAGAGCAGGAATTATGACAGTTGAAGATTTGGCAAAGAAAACACAAGGAGATATGATGAAAGTTAGAAACCTAGGAAAGAAATCATTAGATGAGGTAACAAATAAGTTATATGATTTAGGTTTACAATTTGCATCAGATGAAGATTAAAAGTAGAGGAAGGTGAAATAAAGTGGCAGGTACAAGAAAACTTGGAAAACCAACAGATCAAAGATTAGCAATGTTGAAGACACAAACAACAGACTTTTTCAAAAATGAGAAAATAGTAACAACGGAAAGCAGAGCTAAAGAACTAAAAGCAATTGTTGATAGTATTATTTCATTAGCGATTAAAGAAAGCAAAAATTACGAAGAAGTTGATATGAAAATTGTAACAGCAAAATTAGATAGCAATGGAAGAAAAGTAACAGAAAAAGCAACCAGTAAAAATGGAAAAGAATATCTAAAAGTTGTAAAAGAAGAGAAGACAGAGAAAAGACAAAAAGATATGCCATCAAGATTGAGTGCTAGAAGAAAAATTATGACACAAGTTAACAAAGTAAAAGGCGTTGATTTAGTAGATAAATTGTTTAATGAAATAGCGCCAAAATATGAAGGAAGAGTTGGCGGTTACACAACAATTTTAAAAATGGAACCAAGAAAAGGTGACAATAGTAAAATGGCAATTTTGAAATTAGTTTAGAAAAGTTTTAATGTCTACTGTAGCAAAATTGAGTGAGAGCATATTTTAGCCAATTTGTCAAGTTGACATAAATTAAAAATATGATATAATAAAAAGATAGGGGATATTTCAAAAAATATTCCTTATTTTTACGCCGTTTTTATTCTGTTGGGGCGTGTAGGGGCGTCTATCAGACGCCCGCAGATCAATAAAATTACATTAAACATATCAAAGAAATAAATTCTATCTTATCACGGACGATTGATAATCGACCCTATGGCAAAAATCCAATATTACATTTCTGTAACATCCCCAAAATCCCTTGACAAAATATTTCCTCCAATGATAAAATACATTATGTCAATGTTTATATAACAAAAAAGGAGGATATATCATGCAAAAGAGAAAAAATTTTCTGCCCAAAAGTAATGGAATCACACTAATAACCTTGGTTGTAACAATTATTATCCTATTAATTTTAGCAGGCGTAACCCTAAAATTACTAAACAGCGGCGATGGCATCATCATCCAAGCCCGCTGGGCAGAATTTGTCACAGAATATGAAAAATTAGACGAACAAAAGGAATTATACGCCGCAGGCAAACAAATGGACAAGCTCAGCGAGCCAATCTCCAAGCCAAATTGGCGCTCACTTTTCACAAACGTTTCGTATGCAATAGAGCCGTCAGAAACGCTCTATCCAGTGGATTTGAACCAACCGTTCTCAATCTGGGATACAGTCGACACGCTGAAAAACACGATTTGCTATGTAGAAAATCTGCAGTTTTCAGAATTATTTGATAAATCAAAAGTGGACTTATACAGAGTTGATTTGACCTTGATTCCAAAAATCGAATTGCGTCGAGATTACATTATCAACATTGTAACGGGCATGTTATATTACATAGACGGCGAGCCATACAAAGGCTTAATCTATCACACGCCACGATATGGCGTAAACCGTGAAAACCCAGAAGTGCCAACCCCAACACCAGAGCCAAGCGAAGACGATTTGACTATCCACTATTTATCTGGTTACGATGAATCCGAAACCATGCAAACCGTGCCAATTTCGCAGGCAAATTCGGTGACTTTGGACGCAAACTCATACGAGCGAGATGACTACACATTCTTATATTGGAAAGAATTGGAGCAAGAAAACGGTGAGCCAAAAAGAGGCGAATACACAGGTCAAATTTATTTTGACCAAACCGAAAGTGTGTACATAAGTCAAGACATGTGGCTAGAGGCAGAATGGACAAACGAGCCAATCAATACTCTCATGTTAGACGCCAACGGTGGAAACTTTGACGAAGACCATGTCAGCGAAAAGTTGACCACAAGCTATCAAATGCCAGCAAAAGACCGAGTTGAAATTGCAAAACAAGAAGGCGAAACGTTTGGTTCCGAATTGCTAATCGAGCCGGAAAATTTAGATGAATACAAATTTACAGGTTGGTTCACCGAAAAGAGAAGTGGTACACAAAAATTTGTAGGAAATACATATCAAGAATCAGAACTATCGAGCAATACGCTGTATGCCCATTGGGACAAAGTTTCTGCACCAACACCAAGCGCCAATGATTTAACAATTCATTATTTGCCAGGAGGCACAGAATCTGGCTATACAGCACAAAGTTACAGTCAAACCGTTTCTGCAGCGCTAACAGCTTCGGCAACGTTGGACGCTTGTCGATTTAACAGAACCGCCGAAAGTTACACATTCCTAGGCTGGAGAGATGCCTTGAAGCCTAGTACCAGCGCACCTTATCAGCACGGCGGATATTATGACGTTGCCAATTTGTTAATTAAAATATTTGATGCAGGCTGGCAAGGCGAAATCTTAGACATCATCGAAAGCTACGAAGATTGGGAAAGTGACGCTGGTGGTGAGGACGACGGCGAAGGTGTGACAGACGACGAACCTGAGCCAACGATGGAGGAAGAGCGTCGCGCGGAAATTTTAGATTATTTTGTTGGTGAAGAAACAGCAGTCCAAAATCTATTTACCAACAGCACAATGAGCCTAAACGGCTTAGCAGATTGGTTTGTTGCCAATCAATCTTACTTGGCAACTTTGCAACAATACGAAGAAAATCTAGATGAAGATTTTGATGAAGAAAATCTTGAAATTGACTATTTTGACCAACAGACGAACGTTAACATGAACGGCAAAGACATGTGGCTGGAGGCAGTTTGGACAAACAAGCACGTTATCACATTAGATGCTAATGGCGGAACCATTGATGAGCAGCCAAGAATTACCGCAGAAATTGAGGTTGGGGACGAATATGGCGATATTTTGATTGACGCAGAGCGTGAAAATTACGTATTTGTTGGCTGGTTCACCGCGCCAGATGGCGGAAATCAAATCACAGATGATATGAAATTCCAAGCGACAGATAGCAAGACGTTGTACGCCCATTGGGTGCCAGAAAATGACCCTAATGTTGTGCAGATAATCTACAATGCAAACACAGGAAAATTGTTTGACAATGAAGGAAACGAAGTTGACACATTGACTGTTTCCAAGGTGCAAGGCATGAAATTTGGCAGCATGCCAATTCCAAGTAAAATTGGATTTATATTTGAAGGCTGGTTCACGAGTGAAAATGGCGGAACGCAAGTTTTGGCAAGTGATACAGTGACTGGTTCGATGAAATTATATGCGCATTGGATAGAGGGAAAATTTGTTAGATTAGAATTGCAAGGTGGCGAAATTTTCCGTTCAGGAACGTCAAGAACAGTGGCTATGAACTTGTATAACCAGTGGGAACCAGGGCAAATTTGGAAGTTGAGCAATGAGCAATATAGTGGAATGAGCGTGGGAAATGGGTATCCAATTGGCAAGCAAGGAAAAGGATGGAAGTTGCCAATAGCTAAAGATCGCTATTATCATACATGGACCAAGGGAAATGGCTATCGAGGAGCGCGAATTTTAAGCATGGAAACGAAACTCAATGGAAAGGTGTATAAAAGAAAAGCGAAGTTTTTAGGTTGGTATTCAAAGCCAAATGGCGAGGGAAATTTGGTCGGACCAAAGGATGTTTGGCAAGATAGTTTGGTAGAGAATGCGCAAAATCCAACGTTGTATGCAGATTGGGAAATGGCTTTGAAAATCACATATGACGCTAATGGAGGCTATTTTGGAAAGAAAGCAAAAAATGTCACGAAAAAACAATTTTATAATAAAGTAGAAGGCAAGAGATATCCAAGAGTTGGACGTCCAAAGCGTGATGGATATAGATTCTTAGGCTGGTATGACGCGGCAACAGGTGGCAATAAAGTTGAGCCAGGAAAAAGTTTGATGCAAAAAAGTGGGCAAAATGTTTATGCTCATTGGGAGAAAATGGAGCTAACGCTGACGATTAGTGATGTCAAAGAAAATGGCTGGACGCATCGTTTGACATCAAGTGTGAATAATTTGTCAGATTGCACCATAAAGTACAAATGGTCAGCCAAGCCAAAAGGCACCAAAGGTGCTATGGTTCACACAACGCGAAATACCACGATTACAGGCAGACAGCCAGGAAAAACGTTCTACGTTTGGGCAGTGGTGATTAGTCCATACAAAGAGAAATTTTTCAGTGAAGTCAAGACAGTGACGTTGCAGTATGCGCCAATGGCGTTTAATGTGAATGTCAACAGTGTTGGGAAAAATGGCTGGATGCAAGGCGCAACAGCAACACTTGGTGATTTAACGGGATATGTGGTGACTTATCGAATTTCTACTTCAAAGCCAGTTTCTAACAATGCAATAGGACAGTGGAATCCAACAACTACATTAGTGGCTGAAAAAAATGAAGGGAACACATATTATGTTTGGGCAACGGCAAAGAAAGGAACGAATCTTGTAGGAAGTACGAATTATGTGACGGTTAAGACTAGTCATACGCATGATGGTAATAGCCAAGTAGGAGGAAAATGTTATACAGGAGGAGAAACTCAACCGTGTTATTATAAATATTATTTAAATAATAAAAAAGCAAGTACTGGAACACCTTCGAAGGTCACTTTTCCTTGTTTGGGTTGTGGTGGTAGTCATTATTATACTAGGGGAAGTAACTTTAGCGGAAATATCTTATCTTGTACGGCAGGTCATTTTTCAGAAACTTCGCCTGCCTTATGGAGCAAATATAAGATGCAATTAGCTTCGTCTGAACTCCCATCTTTGCCACAATATGAATGGGTTACGTCAAAGATACAGCATAGTACCTATATAACAGAGTATCGTTTAAAGTGTGGAATTACGGAGCAGAAGGCATCGGCAACATCGGTGAATTTTTAGGAAAAATTTTTGTAGGGGCGGCTATCAGCCGCCTGCTTTTGTTATTGGGATTTTGTAAAAATGCTTTAATAAAAAATGCCCTAAAATTCATGAAAATACCAAAATGTTAATTTCAGTTGCGAAAATTTTAGTCAAGTTTGTTGAAAGTAAGGTTTAGCCTACAAAATGTAAGGTAAACCTTACATCGTGTTAGCCGAAAAATGCAAAAACAAAGTCACCAATTTGCTTAATTAACATAACATATATGGAGGAGATGATGTTATGTTAAATTTTGTTGTACAATTAATTATCTGGATTTTATGCATTTATGGATTTTTTAGCGTGATTCAAGATTGTGTCAATTTTAATACATATCGAAAATTGGAAGAAAATATTAAGTTTGTCATGACGGTGAGAAATGTGGAAAATGGAATTGAAGAATATATTCGAGAATTGACATATGGACGTAATTTTTACAACAATTTAGTGGTGATTGATATGGATTCGACAGATGATACGTTAGAAATTTTGCATAAATTGGAGAAAGAAAAGTTTAATATGAAGGTTTTGGAGAAAGAGGAGGGAAAAAAGTATATTCAGGATATGGTGAAATAGCAAATTTGACTTGAATTAAAATAAGGGATGTGGTATAATAGGACGTAATAGATAAAGAAGGGAATGAGGTTTTGCATGAAGATTCTTGCGGTTGGAGATATTGTTGGAAAAAGTGGAATTGCTAAATTGAAGGAATGTTTGCCAAATTTGATGCAGAAAAATGAGATTGATTTTGTGATTGTGAATGGTGAAAATGCTGCAGATGGAATGGGCATTACAGAAAAAATGTATCGTGATATTTTGAAATTGAATGTGGATGTTGTTACCATGGGCAATCACACGTGGGGCAAAAAGGAGATTTTTAATTTTATTGAAGAAAAGACGATTATTCGTCCAGCCAATTATCCAAGCAATAATCTAGGAAATGGCTATACAATTCTTGAGAAAAAAGGCAAGAAGATTGCAGTGATGAATTTGATTGGTCGCGTGACAATGGGCGTTTTGTCTGAGAATCCTTTTTTGAAGGCGAAAGAAATTATTCGCGAAATCAAATTGCAAGTTGACATCATTGTGGTTGATTTTCATGCAGAAGCAACGGCCGAGAAAATTGCGATGGGTTATTATTTGGATGGCGATGCGACCATTGTATTTGGCACGCATACACATGTTCAGACGGCTGATGAAAAAATTCTGAAAAATGGTTGTGGATATATTACAGACATTGGAATGACGGGACCAAAAAATTCGGTGATTGGCATGGATATTGATGTGTCGTTTAAGCGATTTGAAACCTCATTGCCAGAAAGATACAAATTAGCAGAAGGAGAGGCAATGTTGAATAGTTGCTTATTTGAAGTTGACGACCAGACGAAAAAAGTGTAAAAAATACACCTATTGAATATTAAACTTAGGGGCCACTACCAGTCCCCCTTAAAAAAAAAATTTTATAATTTGTAAAATAAGATTTTCCGTTTTTTGAAATGGTGCGGGCGACTGCTAGTCGCCCCTACAGTGTGGAGCCACAAAATGGCTTCGTATTTCCAGAAATTTTGTCACGCATTTTTCCCATAACCATGCATACGGATTTTCTGCCGAAATGGAATGAACTTTTTTGACACCGTCCAAATTTTGAACGAGATTGCTAACCGATTCAACGTTTTTGGGCTCTACTTTGACGACAAATTTCTCCGGAAAAATATTATTTTCTGTTGTATAATTATCTAGCAAATAAGCATTATCTTGTAGATTTTCTCGCATTTGATTCAATTCATCTTCTGGCGAAAAATATTGAATTTCTTGAATACGGTTTTCGTTTTCCAAATGATTTTTAATGGTTTCTCTCGTTTCATTCGAAATTCCTGTTTCTAAGTAAATTTCCACTTGGCTTGCATCGTTACTGTAATTGGAAAATAAAGCGATATTGCCAGTTACGACTAAAATGAGAAGCAAGGAAATCACAAAAATCAGAGTTTTTTTGTGGTTCATCATTTGATGTACTTTTTTGAAATAGTCTACTTCTTTGACTTCTTTATTTTTGGTGAAATCATGCTGAATATCATCTAGAGCCTTTCTGCAATTTTCACAATTTTTGAGATGTTCATCTACGAAATTTTTACTGCTTTCGCTTAAAACGCCATCTTGATAACTGAACAACAAATCTTTGACAATTTCACATTCCTGTTTCATCTTTCATTTCCTCCTTTAATTTTTCTTTGCCACGAAAAAAAGTGACGCGTGCCCAATTTGGCGAGCGATTCATAATTTCCCCGATTTCTTGATAATCCAAATTGCCTAAAATTCTCAAATACATGACGGTTTTTGTGTTTTCATCCAATTGCTGGATGTTTTTGAGTAGATTCATTTTGTTTTCTTTTTGGCAAATTTTTTCTTCCAAACAATCATCAAATAGGATTTTGTTTTCGAGTTCTTCTAGTGGAAGTTCGCAAATTGCTTTTTTCTTTTTCAATTTGCGATACCAAATATATTTGGCAATTTGACAAAGCCACGTTGTGATTTTGCAATTGCCTTTGAATTGATGAATGTTTTTGACAGCGACCAAAAAAGTTTCTTGTACGATTTCTTCGGACAAATCTGCATCCGAGCTCAAACATAATATGTAATGATAAACTGTTTTGGAATAACGTTTATAAATTTCATTGATATCTTGCATGTTGTCCTCCTTATGGTATTAGTGTCAGTGTTTGAAAAAATATTACAAAAACTGCTGACTTTTTTGCCAGCAGTTAAATTTTTAAAAGATAGTTATCAATTATTTGTGACATCTACAGCTATAGCTTCCACACATCGATTCATCTTGTGCTCTACCGTCTGAGCAGTCAGGGCAAGCCTGAACTTCAATTTGTTTTAATTCACAAACATTGTGATTACAGTTATGATATTTACAGCTTTCTACTGTACAATTAATTTTTTGATTTTTATCGTCCATCATTTAACCTCCATTTTATTTTATAGTTTTAGTATAAACGATTTTTTCATTTTTAGTCAAATTTTTAGTTGAATTTTTGGGTCAAATGACAAACGAAAACATGGTTCGACAAAGTTCGACATAAAAATGGGAAAACGTTGAAAATACTGTCGAAGCGTGACGTACGAATCCCAGAAAAATTGTTCTTTTTCTATAGACAAAGCATAAGTTTTAAGGTAAGATAAATTTTGTTCGAAAGAAAAAATAAAAAGTAATAGGAGGAAAAAAATGGAAGTTTTAAAAATTTCATCAAAATCAAACCCAAATTCAGTGGCAGGAGCAATCGCTGGATTAGTGAAGGAGAGCACAAGAGCAGAAATGCAAGCAATAGGAGCAGGAGCATTGAATCAAGCGATTAAGGCGGTAGCCATTGCAAGAGGTTTTGTCGCACCAGCAGGTGTAGATTTGGTTTGTATCCCAGCTTTTGCAGAAGTGCAAGTGGAAGGGGAAGATAGAACAGGAATAAAGTTGATTATTGAATCTAGAAAATAGAATTCAAAAATAGATATAAAAGAGTAGGGACACGGGGCACCGTGTCCTCTATGTGTTTTTTGGAAAGTTATTTCGATACATCGAAAAAAATATCACATCGCCGTAGATGTCGCTAGCGTGCGTTTCTATCGATTTTACTCTCTTGGTGGTATGATATGATTACCTTGTTTTAAAAAGTGCCTTAAAACGCCTTAAAATGCGTGATCCATAAAGCATCAAAGTTCAGATATGATAAAAACACGCCCAGAAAAATAGCTAAAAAATCCGTAGAGCGCGTTTTTGAGAAAAAATGAAAAAATTTTCAAAAAACGTTTTTTTGGGGCTTAGAATCGATTTTTAAAAATGGAAAAACACAAATTAATTTTTTCGTTTCTTCTTTTTTAATTTCTTCGTTTTTTCTGGATTGTTCATCGAAAAAACTTTATTAGAAATATTGATGCAGTTTGTGGCAGTAATGGCTGCAAAAAGTGCGGTATCTTTTTCCATATCGGTATCTAAATGTTGTGAGCATGTTTCTAAAACAGCTTGGAAAGTTACATCATACAAGTCGCTGTAGCGATTTAAAATTTCAGAAATTGTGTGTGTTGCCAATTTATCATCAATCATAGCTTTGATGTTGGAAATTGGCATAACTTGCTTTAAACTGCATATGATAATCAGATAAGCCAAATGTTCACGCGAATATTTTTTCTTGAGTGGGGCTGGAATAATTCCAAGTTTTACATAATTATTAATCATGGAGGGAGTGATTAATTTGGAATCAGGGGTGGCAATGTCTGCTAAATATTTCTCCATTAAAGCAATGACTTGGTCCATGTACAATTCTAATTCTGGCAAATCATCCCATTTTGGTAGGGAATGATTGGCGATTTTTGAAAAGATATTTTTTTCCATAATTTATGCTCCTTTATTGATAAAAAAAATTTTATCACAAATAAAGGAAAATTTCAATCAAAATAATTGACTTTATTTTTTGAATGACATATAATGGTTTTGAAAACTAGATGTGAGAAAGGAGAAGAATGAAAAGTACAGAATATTTTTATGATTATCCAAGGTATCAGAATATCAAAGAAATGATGTGTGATTCCATAAAAAAGTATGCTCAAAATGCTGCTTTTTTGTTCAAAAATAAATGCAAAATTATGTACCAAGAATTTGGAGAGCAAGTGAAATTTTTGGGGACTGGTTTGTTTGAACTTGGTATGAAAGCCAAGAGAATTGCCATTATTGGGAAAAATCGCTATGAATGGGCTTTGAGTTATGTGGCAGTTTTGTTGGGCGATATGACAGTTGTGCCATTAGACAAAGGGCTCACAGACATCGAAATTCGCAATTCTTTGATACAAAGTAAGGCAGATGCCATTATTTTTGAGGAGAAATATTTGGATGTGGTTCAGGAGTTGAAAGAAGAGGGAAAAACGAATTTGCAAGAATTGATTTGCATGGATAAAATCGATAGCATCAAAAGTGTGGAAGATGTTTTGGAGCTTGGCAAAAAGGGAAATACGGCAGAATATGAAAACCAGAAAATTGCGTCTGATGAAATGCGCATTTTATTATTTACTTCAGGCACGACGTCCGCATCAAAGGCGGTTATGCTGACACATCGAAATATTGTGGAAAATATTTATTCGATGAAATGTGTGGAAACATTTTATGAAACAGATGTGAATTTGGCATTTTTGCCGTATCATCATACATTTGGTTCGACAGGACAATTGATTATGCTGGCAAGTGGCGTTGCAACTGCGTTTCCAGATGGACTAAGACATATTGCCGAGAATTTTCGAGAATATAAAGTTTCGATTTTTGTGGGAGTTCCGCTGTTGATTGAAGCGATTTACAGCAAAATTCAGAAGGAACTGGAAAAGCAGGGCAAAACGAAAATGGTTAATAATGCCAAAAAAGTGAGTAATTTTTTGCTCAAATTTGGCGTGGATATTCGAAGAAAATTGTTCAAACAAATCATTGAAAATTTGGGCGGAAGCATGCGTTTGATTATTAGTGGCGCAGCAAGTTTGGATAAAGATGTGTCCAAGAATTTTAACGAATTGGGCATCCGTGTCATTCAAGGATATGGCTTGACGGAAACGTCGCCTGTGATTGCTGCCGAAAATGATAAATATCGAAAAGATGGCTCGGTTGGTTTTCCGATGCGAAATGTCGAGATAAAGATTGTTGATAAAGACGAAAAAGGCATTGGCGAAATTATTGCAAAAGGACCAAATGTCATGCTTGGTTATTATGAAAATGAAGAGGCAACAAAAGAGGTTTTGAAAGATGGCTGGTTTTATACTGGCGATTTGGGTTACATCGACCAAGAAGGCTATTTGTTTGTGACAGGGCGCAAGAAAAATGTCATTGTTTTGAAAAATGGCAAAAAAGTTTTTCCGGAAGAATTGGAGGAATTGGTTAACAAAATTGATGTTGTGCAAGAATGCATGGTGTTTGGCTTGCCCAAAGAGGATGATGTCGATGTTTCTGTGAAAATTCAGTATGATGAAGAGATTCGAAAACAGAAATATCCGGATGCATCGGATGAGGAATTTGAGAAAATCGTGTGGAACCAAATCAAAGAAATCAACAAGGAAATGCCGAAATATAAATATATGAAACATCTCATTTTGACAACAGAAGATTTTATCAAAACCACGACTGCGAAAATAAAAAGGTTTGAAGAAATGAAAAAAATTTTAGAAAATAATAAAGAAATTTAGGAGGTATTTATGGTTAAATTTAATTATGATCATTCCAGTATTACGGAGAAAATGTTTGCAGAATATAGCGATAAAATTGCTAGCATTCACCAAACACTTCATGCAAAAGCAAATGATGAAAAAGAGTTTTTAGGTTGGGTGGAATTGCCAACCAATTTTGACAAAGATGAATTTCAGAGAATTCAAAAAGCGGCGCAAAAAATCCAAAATGATTCGGATGCGTTGATTGTGATTGGAATTGGTGGTTCGTATTTGGGTGCCAGAGCTGTGATTGAGGCTTTGACAAATTCGTTCTACAATTTGCAAAATCCTGCCAAACGTAAAACACCACAAATTTTTTATGTAGGAAACAATATTAGTCCAGTTTACATGAATGATTTGTTGGATTTGATTGCCGATAAAGATGTTTCCATTAACGTGATTTCCAAGTCTGGAACGACGACAGAGCCAGCGATTGCTTTTCGTATTTTGCGTGAGGCGTTGGAAAATAAGTATAGCGTGAAAGAAGCAAAATCCAGAATTTATGTGACGACAGACAAAGAAAAAGGTGCCTTGAAAACGTTAGCCAATAAAGAAAAATATGAAACATTTGTGATTCCCGATAACATCGGCGGACGCTTTTCTGTTTTGACAGCCGTTGGGTTGTTGCCAATTGCGACAGCTGGTATTGATATTGAGAAATTGATGATGGGCGCAAAGTTGGCGCAAGATAAATACAATGACCCACAAATCAAATATAATGATTGTTATCAATATGCCTTGGTTCGAAATTTGTTGTATCGCTCTGGAAAAACGGTTGAAATTTTGGCAAACTATGAACCAAAATTGCATTATTTGACAGAATGGTGGAAGCAACTTTACGGAGAAAGTGAGGGAAAGGACAAAAAAGGAATTTTTCCAGCAGGCGTTGATTTGACAACTGATTTGCATTCCATGGGGCAATATATCCAAGATGGCGAACGCAAATTGATAGAAACGGTTTTGAAAATCAAAAAGAATGCTTCCGAAATTGTCATTCAACCAGATGACCAAAATTTGGATGGTTTGAATTATTTGGCTGGCAAAGAAATGGGCTATGTAAATAGCAAAGCAATGGAGGGAACCATTCAGGCGCATGTGAATGGAAATGTTCCGAATTTGCTGATTGAAATTGGGCAATTGGATGAAGAAAATATTGGTGAATTAATTTACTTTTTTGAAAAAGCAGTTGCGATGTCAGGCAATCTTTTGGGCGTGAATCCATTTGACCAACCAGGTGTGGAGGAATACAAAAAAAATATGTTCCGACTTTTGGAAAAGCCAGGATATTAAAAAGAAGGGGCTGTAAAAAATTTTTTACAGTCCCTTAAAATTAGCCAAGGCTTAAAATAGAATCATCTTCTATGGTTGGAGCATCACAGGCAATATCAGTTTCGCGTTCTGATTCATAACTCGTTTCTGCCGAAAAAATGACTTTTCCTTGTGGCGAAATATTGAGTTTCAAATGTGCCGTTTTTTCTAGCTTTTGATAACATTCCTGAAAAATCTTCATTTGTTCCTTTATGACGGAACTATAATCATTTGTGCTCGGATTTTCCTCAAGTGGTAAATTAGCAAATTTGTCGCCTTCTAGGTAAGCATAGCATAAATTCTGAAAGTCAGTTGCAAACGATTGAAACGCTGGTGCCGTGTCTTGAAAAGTTTCTTTAGACAATTGATTTTGTCCATCCAAAAGGGACAAATCAACGATATACGTGGCTTGCGATTTTTTTTGCTGTTCACTCGATATTTGCATATCCATAATTTTCTTTCCAACCGTATCATAATGCTGTTGAAATTTATGTTGTCCCAAATTTTTCACAGCATCGCGGAAGTGACCTGAAAAATTCCTTAATTGCTCTAACGACATAAAGGAGGCTTTATTTGCTTGAAAAAGATAATCTAATGTTTGCAAATCGGTTTTCATGTTAGACGTACAGTATTGAGAGTGTTTTGCTTCAGGTGCTTTTTCTGAATCTTTTTCAAAATCAGCATAAAAGTTATTTTTAAAAGTTTGAAATTTTGCTTTATCATAACAATTACTATCAATCATCGATTGCTTGGTTAAATCTGTATATTTTTTTAAAATATCTTTAGGTGGCGTGGAAAGCATATAATGGCTAAAATCCGCTAAATTATCTGTTTGCGTTTGCAAAAGTATTTCTGCATTTTCTGCTGTTAAAATCTGATAAAGTCTGAGATAATTTTGAATTTTGCTTTTTATTTCGGGCGTTTCACAATCGCTTCTTCCTTTCAACCTATGATATTCGATTGCCATACAGTTGCGTAGCAATCTAGCATTTTCTGGAGAATTTACATCCATATCTGTCACAACCTTTCAAAATTGTATATTTTTTTCAAATCTGTTGACTTTTTGGAAAAGGATACATAATATCCCTACCATAACAAATTATACCATAAAAAAATCGTTTTGTGTGGATTGTTACAAAAATGTAATATAAAATTTTCAAATATCCTCGGTTCAAAAAAATAAAGCAACAAAAATAACATAAAAAATAGACACATAAAAAAATCAAATATATAATGCTAGTGCAAACAAAACATT
>CANSTR010000020.1 GCA_947649935.1 uncultured Clostridia bacterium | reverse complement strand
TTGGGACATTTTCTAAAGTTACTACTTAAGACATTATCATAAATTAATCATAATTTTCACTTTTTCTATAAAATTACCATTGACATATCAAATTACATATGTTATAATCGACAAAACTAATCAAAAGGAGAATAAAATAATGATAAAAGAATTAACTTTAGAAAACATCAACACTTTACCAGACAATGTTATTGAGGAATTGTATATCAGAATGAAAGTTAAAAAAGGACTGAAAGACGTTGAAGAAGGTAGAACTATGTCTTTAGAAAACTTTAGAAAGAAACTCAAACTATGATACTCGAATTATCGGAAAATGCACAACAAGACATACTAGATTTTATTAAAAAAACACTCATTCAAACTGATGCAAAACTCACAAAATATATTTCAGATCTTTTTGATTACATAAACATGCTTACTATCTTTAATCACTTAGGAAAAACTTTATTTTACATCAAAAATATAGAAATCAGACAACTTCTATTTCGAAAACATCGAATCATTTATTGTCTTGAACCTAACAGAATTATTATCTTATCTGTTATACATACCCACCGCGATATTCATAAATCTATCAAATTTTTGAAAAATAATTTAAACAGTTTCAAAAATTAAGTATTGTTTACTATTGACATTTTGATTTACATATGTTATCATTAATAAAATTAATCAAAAGGAGAATAAAAGAATGAACAAACAAACGAATTTAGATACTATTTCAAAAGAAGATTTAATGGAAGCTTTTGACTTGATAAAAAATGTAATTAATAGAATTGAAAATTTTGATGAAAGTAAAACAATTTCTCATCAAGATTTGAAAAGGAAAGTTGCTAATTGGACATAATTTGGCTACATGCAGCAGAAAATGATTTGATTAATTATAAACAATTTTCATCTATTATTACAAATGGAAAAGTCGAAAATTATATTAAAAATCTCCTCAATTATGTTGATTTCTTAAAAACATTACCTTATCTTGGTAAAATATTCTTCCATTATAAAGATTCAAGAAATATTGATTTTATGATAGTCTATCTCATTCAATTTTTTAACAAAGCGTAATTTTGAACTATTAAAGAATCCTTAATAGTTGGATTTTCACTTTTTCTTGCAAATTTTCATTAAAATTTTGTAGCATGAATGATCATGAGAACTCCATAAAATTCTTGAAAAATTAATCTTCATTTTCTCCGAACATTTTTTCTGAAAACGCTTGACATTTTTCCAAAAATTTTATACAATAACACAAACAAAAGTTTCTGTGTGGAGGAAATCAAAATGAGTTTGTTAACAAATCAAACCGACGTCATCACTTATAGCGTTGACCAAACTTCGAATTCCAGTTTATACATTTCTGTTCAAAATGGCGAAGTGATTGTCAAGGCTCCGAAATATTATTCGCAAAGACAAATTCAAGCTGTTGTGGAAGAAAAGAAAAATTGGATCTTAAAACATTTGCGCGAATACATCGAAAACGAAAACATTCGCAGACAAAAAGTGAATCAAGAACCCATCTCGATTTTGGGCAAACAATATGACATTCTTTTAAAATATGAAAACACGAAAAATCCAACACTTAATTTGTTAGACAAATACGTTGAAATCATTTTGCCAGCAAAATACATTGATTTGAACAAATCAAAAATCATGGATGCCACGATTGCAAAAATGTACGTTTCCCTTGCCAAAGACGAACTTGAAAATATTTTAGAAGATGCTAGACATCAGCTTGGTTTTGCGCCAGAGGATTTTCAAATGAAAAATTTGGGAAATTTGCTTGCCAAATGTTCCAACGGAATTATTACGATTAATCCTTCCATTATGCAATATTCCCGCGAAAAAATCCGTTTTATCATCATTCATGAATTTTGCCATTTGAAATATAAAAATCACACCAAAAGTTTTTATGAACTCATGGAAAAATATATTTTTAATTATGATGAAATTTCTAATCAAGTTCAAAACTTAAAATTTTAAGTGATTTTTATCTAATTTTCACGAAATGGTCACAATTTTTATATACTATAAAAAAATAGAAAATACGCATGTTTTTATAAGGAGGATTTTATGTGTGGTATTGTTGGATACATAGGAAATAAAAAGGCTGAGCCAATTTTGTTGGAAGGTCTTACAAAATTAGAATATCGCGGTTATGATTCCGCTGGTCTTACCATTCTTGAGAATGAAAATTTTAAAACATTGAAAAACAAAGGCAGAGTGAAAGAATTGGCGCAAATAACCAATCCAGAAAACTTGGCTGGAACCATTGGCATTGCGCATACTCGTTGGGCAACGCATGGAAAGCCAGCTTCTGTGAATTCTCATCCTCATAATGATAATTCCAATCATTTTTCGGTTGTACATAACGGAATCATTGAAAACTATCATGAGTTGAGAAAATTTTTAGGCGAACATGGCTATCGTTTTTTGTCAGAAACCGATACAGAAGTCATTCCAAATTTGATTCATTATTATTTCTCAGAAGGAAATGATGTTTCAAAATTCGGCTTTTTAAAAGCTGTCAAAAAAGCAACTGAAGATTTAACAGGAAGTTTTGCCATTGGTGTATTATCTGTCGATTTTCCAGATGTTATGATTGTGGTTCGCAAAGATAGTCCACTTGTCATTGGGAAAGGCGATGGCGAAAATTTCATCAGTTCAGATATTCCTGCTTATCTTGGATTTACGCGCGATTTTTATCTTTTGAAAGATTACGAATTTGCCATTCTTTCAAAAAATACAATCGAATTCTATGACAACAAATTAAAGCCAATTCAAAAAGAGGTCACAAAAATTAACTGGGACGCTACTTCTGCCGAAAAAAATGGGTACGAAGATTTTATGCTAAAAGAAATTTATGAGCAACCGACCGCCATTCGCGAAACCATTGGAAATCATTTGTGTTCAGATGGCAGCCTCCAATTTGATGAATTGAATTTTAGCAAAGAATTTTTAAGTCAAATTCAGAAAATTTATATTGTCGCCTGCGGAACTGCAATGCATGCCGGTCTTAGCGCTAAAACCATGTTGGAAAATATTTGCGAAATCAACACAGAAGTGGATGTTGCTTCTGAGTTTCGCTATCGCAATCCATTGATTAATAAAAATACATTATGCATTTTTATCACGCAATCTGGTGAGACAGCTGACACGATTGCTGCATTAAAACTTGCCAAAGCAAAAGGCGCCATAACACTTGCTATCTCTAATGTCGAAGGAAGTTCGATTACGCGAGAAGCTGATTTTGTGACATACACTCACGCTGGACCAGAAATTGCAGTTGCCTCCACCAAAGCATACACTTCACAAATCACTTTGTTAGCTATTTTGGTGATGCATTTTGCAGAAATTTTAGGAAAAAATTCAGAAATTTTAGCCGATATGAAAAAATCAATTTTGGAATTACCTGCAAAAGCAGAGCAACTTTTATCTGATTTTTCAGAAATAAAAGATTTCGCTCACGAAGTTTATTCATCCAAAGATGTATTTTTCCTTGGCAGAGGTTTGGACTATAACAGCGCCGTTGAGGGTTCTTTGAAATTGAAGGAAATTTCATACATCCATTCAGAAGCATTTTACAGTGGCGAATTAAAACACGGACCAATCGCTTTAATTGAAAAAGACACGCTTGTTGTTTCTACTCTAACAGTTGAAGATTTATTGGAAAAATCGATTAGCAATATTCAAGAAGTCATCACACGTGGTGCCAAAACGTTGGTTGTAACTGACAAAGAATTAGCACACTCGAATTTTACAAAAATGATCAAGATTCCTGAAACTAATAAATTTTTAACACCAATTTTATCGATTATTCCGCTTCAAATTTTTGCTTATTATATTTCAAAAGAAAAAGGATTGGATGTGGATAAACCAAGAAATTTGGCTAAATCAGTAACAGTTGAATAATGAAAGCAGGGATTTCTCCCTGCTTTTACATCATCTTTTCAATCTGTTTTTGAATTTCCTTAATTCTTTCATTCAAATTTTTGATATCGATATCATTTGTATTCATATCCTCTTTGACAACATCCTCAACTTGCTCAATTTTGTCTTTCAACTTCTCAATTTGCTCCAACACATCCAATCTCTGGAACACTTTATCATAATTGACAACTCTTTCTTCTCTTTCTTGCAATTCCGGCGTTTCGCTTAATTGATAGCTTTCTCCAAAACTTGGAATCGTCACTGGAATTCCTGTTTCCTTCTCAATTTTTTGCTTTAGCACTTCTTGCCCTTCGAATTCACCATGCACCAAAAAAATATGCTTTGGTTTCTGAATAAAAGAATACACAAAATTTAGTAACCACTCTTGGTCGGCATGCCCCGAATAGCCTTCGATATACTCAATTCTGGCATTGACCGCAATTTCTTCCCCAAAAATCTTGACTTTTTTGGCGCCTTCCACAATCGCTCTTCCCAATGTTCCTGGCGCTTGGTAACCAACAAACAAAATCGTATTTCTCGGATTCCACAAATTATGTTTCAAATGATGCTTAATTCTCCCCACCTCGCACATGCCACTTGCTGACAAAATAATACAAGGTTCATTCATCTCGTTCAATTCTTTGGACTCATCCGCTGTTCTCGTAAAACGCAAACCTGGAAAATCCAATGGATTATCACCTGACTTAATTTTCTCCTGAATTTCTTCCTCAAACAAATCGAGATTTTTCTGGAAAATTTCGGTAGCAGAAATCGCCAACGGACTATCCACATAAACCGGCGAATTCATCAAGGTTTGATACTTTTTTGCAAACGCCTCATCTTGCCCCAATTCATCCTTCAATTTATCAATTTCGTACAAAATTTCCTGCGTTCTTCCCACCGCAAAGGACGGAATGACAACGGTTCCGCCATTGTCCAAAGTTTCAGATACAATATCTAAAAATAATTTGGCTTTTTCATCATTTCGGATGTGAAGACGATTTCCATAAGTAGATTCCATAATCAAATAATCCGCACTTTCAATCATGGTTGGTGAATCCAAAAGTGGCAAATCATTATTTCCCAAATCTCCTGTGAACACAGCTTTCACCGTTTTTCCATCTTCTTTTGTCCAAATTTCAACAATACTTGACCCCAACATATGACCTGCGTCATTCAAACGAATGCTGATATTTTCATCAATTTCAAAAATTTCGTCATACTGAATTGGCACAAAATATTGCAAACACTTATACGCTTCTTCCGCCGTATACAAAGGTGGCAAATCCTCTTTTCCTTCTCGTTTTCGCTTTTTATTTTGCCACTGAATTTCTACTTCCTGAATATGCCCACTATCTGGCAACATAATCTCGCACAAATCGCAAGTCGCCTTGTGCGCATAAATTGGATTGTGATAGCCTTCGTTGCACAATTTGGGAATGCGCCCTGCGTGGTCAATATGCGCATGGGTCAAAATCATAAAATCAATGTCTTCTATGTCAAACAAAAATGGATCTGAATTTTCAAAATCTTGCGTAATTTTTCCTTGATACATGCCACAATCCACCAAAAATTTCTTCCCAGCTGCCTCCACTAAAAAATTAGATCCTGTAACCGTTTTTGCTGCTCCTAAAAACGTTATTTTCATATCTACCTCCACCTAATTAAATAAATTTACCATTCGTTTTTTCTTCAAAACAACCTCTTTTCGGTTGCCATGAAAAGCAATTTTGCCTTGTTTTTCGAAAACTTCTCTATCATAAATCTCGACAAAAATTTCTTGTTTCTCACATTGAATCGAAATTTTGATGTCCTGCAAATCAATGATTCTCGTATCTAAAATGTATTTCAATAATTCAAAATTGACTTCTCTATCCACACAAATCATTTTTAAAATCCCCATTTGGCAGGCTTTTGTCAAAACCTGTTTCATCACCAAGTCCAAATGCACTGCCAAATCAGGATTTTCCTTGATTAAAACATGCTCAGAAAGTAGCGTATTTTGATAATAGCGCAGCATGTAAATCACTTCCAAAATTTCTTCTTTTACGGTCATTTTCTCCACTTTTTTTTCGAGAAATTCCAAAAAACATTTCTGAAGTTCCAGTAATTCTTCATACGCAGATTTATGATTTTTTAAAATATCATGATACATTTTGAACTTGTGCATTTTTTGCACAAGTTCGCTTTTGCCTGATTTTCCTTGCTTCAAGCACTCTTGATACAAGTCTTCTTTTTCTTTCAAAAATTTCGTGATTTCCACCTTTTCTTTTTTACTCGCGATTTTGTACAACAGTTTACAAAATGACAAATAATAATGATGATTTCCTGTCACATTTTTGATAGAACGTTTCAGTTCCGCCAAATAATTTTTTTGCGCTCGAGAATCAGTTCTCCAATCAAACAAAAATTTCTCGCCTTTCATCATCAGCAAATTTTGGTAAATCAAATTAATGACATAATCATCGTACGCATTGCTACTAATATCCCATGACCAGCCATTGAAATTCTGCAAAATTTCAAGTGTATTTTGCTTATAGCCTTCCACCAAAACTTTTTGCAAAACATGTTTGAAAATGAAATCTTGTTTTGCAAAAAAATACTTTGGCTCAATATCACAAATCGCATACAACATCGCCTGCTCAGTCGGATACACCAAAATACTTCTTTCGTCCACATTGGTAACGGCATCCACATGATACTTGATTAACAATTCCGCACCAACCGACTCCGGCTCCACAGTTTTGATGTGGTCACAATATTTTTGAATGCAATCCAACAAGTAACTCAAAAATTCGTCCTTACGCAAAGCCCACGGTTTCACCACGCCATAATCTTTATACGAAATTTCCAATTTATAAATCATACTGAATAACAAACTTTTGGAAATGGATGAAAACGTTTTTTCGTCTAAAATTTCTTCTAATAAATTATGATAATCTTTTGAAAATCTAGAAAACAATTTCATCCGCCTCAACTCCTTCCTCAAGTTTTATTTAAGCATTATTCTCTCCCGATTCTGGTTTCGCCATACTCAATTCCTGCAATCTTTCCATCGTGATTAACACCTGTCTTGGCTTGCTTCCTTCGTAACCAGAAATCACGCCTCTTGCTTCCATTTGGTCAATAATGCGCCCAGCGCGCGCATAACCCACTTTAAATCTTCTTTGGATAAACGAGGTCGATGCTTGTCCAACTTCCACAACTGTTTTGATGGCATCTTCCAAAAATGGGTCAGTGTCATCCTCATCATCCGTTTCTTCCAATTCTCTATCTGACTTATTTGATTTTTCAATTTCCTCCAAAATATCTTCATTGTAAACCACTTCGCCATTGTTCGATTTCAAGAAATCCACCACTTTTTCCACTTCGCCATCTGAAACAAACGCACACTGCACTCTCGTTGGTTTCGAACTTCCAATTGGATAAAACAGCATATCCCCTTTTCCCAAAAGTTTTTCTGCACCAACCATATCGAGAATCGTTCTCGAATCAATTTGAGAAGAAACCGCAAACGCAATTCTAGACGGAATATTCGCTTTAATAATACCAGTGATAACATCAACCGATGGACGTTGTGTCGCAATCACCAAATGCATTCCAGCGGCTCTGGCTTTTTGCGCCAAACGGCAAATCGAATCTTCCACTTCTTTGGCAGCCACCATCATCAAATCCGCCAACTCGTCAATGATGATGACAATTTGTGGCAATTTGCCTTCTTCCTCGCCTGCTGCTGCATTGTAGCCTTTCAAATCACGCACACCTTTTGTGGCAAACAACTGATAACGATTTTCCATTTCCTGAACAGCCCATGCAAGCGCTCCAGCTGCTTTTCGTGCATCTGTCACAACTGGAATTAGCAAATGCGGAATTCCATTGTAAACCGAAAGTTCAACTACTTTTGGGTCCACCATCACTAATTTTACTTCACTTGGTTTCGCTTTATAAATAATACTTGTAATCAAAGTATTGATACAAACTGATTTTCCAGAACCAGTCGAACCAGCAATTAGGACGTGTGGCATTTTACCAATATCAGCAATCACTGGCTCTCCTCCAATATCTTTTCCAAGTGCCACTGAAACTTTCGATTCGGCATCTTCAAATGCCGTTGATTCAATAATATCACGCAAATGCACCACTTCTTTTTCGCTATTCGGAATCTCAATTCCGACTGCTTGTTTTCCTGGAATTGGCGCCTCAATTCGAATGCTTTCAGCCGCCAAATTCAGCGCAATATCGTCCGAAAGTTTGGCAATTTTACTAACGCGTACGCCTTCTGCTGGTTTTAATTCATAACGCGTAATCGCAGGCCCAACTGATACGTTTTCCACTTTCGCAGAAACGCCAAAACTATATAACGTTTTTTGCAACTTGGTCGCCGTATTCGCTAACGCTTTTTTACCACCTTTTAACGATTTTTCTTCCCCTTGCTTCAAAAATTCCACCGGTGGCGTTTCGTAATTTTCATCTTCTGAAACAATCGTGTTATGCTCCAACTGCAAAACTTCTTTGATTTTTTCCTCTTTCTCCTCCGCCTTTTGCACAAACAAATTGCTCTCCAATTCATTTGGATTTAATGGCTCAGGCTCTTCTTCTAGTTCAACTTCTTGCACTGCTTTCGATTTTCTATGAAAAATATTGAACTCAACTTTTTCCGGCTCTGGCTTTTCTTCCTCCCTATTTTTCTCCTTTTTACGATTCAAATTAATCGTGATTTGGCTATCGTCAATTTCTGGTTCTTCTTCCTCTATCTCATAAAAATCTGTACTTTTAAGTTTTTTGCGTTTTCTAGCTAACTTTTGTTCTTGTTGCAACTCTTTTCTTTTTTTACGTTGTTCCTGGTTTAGTTGATTTTGTTCTCGCATATGCGCGATTCTCTCTTCATGCAACGATTCTCTCTCCAAATTTCTTTGCTCTTTTCGCTCTTCCAAAGCATCCAAAATCTCCAACACAAATTCGGCTGGTTTTAGCCCAAACGTAAATACCAACATAATAATTGCAATTCCTGTGGTTGCAACCGCTGCACCAAACATTCCTAACATCGTTATCAAAGGATACGCAATAACTGTTCCAATCGTTCCGCCACCAATATTCGTTGTTCCCAACGTATACGCCCTTTCTAGCACTTCACTAAATTTCATGTCCATATTCAAGTTTCCTTTTGACACTTGAAAAATCGACATCATCGCTGCAATACACGACAAAAATACCACATATTGGCAAATTTTTGAAACCAAATAATCTTTGTCATTTCTCGCAAGAGAAATCGAAATTCCAATCATTCCCAGTGGTACAACATATTTTATAATTCCTATTACGCCTCCCAAAACAGGACTTATAATTTGTCCAAGTGTTCCTGTTTCAGCATAGACTAAAATCGTAAGCAATACTCCTACAATAAACGTTCCAATTACAGCTAAATCGATACTACTACTCTTTTTCTTTCGAGAATTACGAGTATTACTTGATGACGACTTCTTACGCTTTTTTCCCATTCTTTATCATTCCTTCCCGAAGACACAATTCTAGTTTGAAAAAATCAATTTTTCAAACTTACATCCTTTTTATTTTAATTCTTTACGGTCATTTTGGATGGTCTCCAAAATTGCATTGATTGTTTCTCCTACATGACTTAAAGTTTGTCCTAATTCCAACATCTTTTGCTCTACTTCACCCAACTTACCATCTGCATAGTTATTGGCATCTCTTTTGTATTCTCGATGCATTTCATTCGCATTTGCAATAATTTCATCTCTTTTTTTGCACGCCTGTTTAGTGATTTCGTGCTCATCAATCATGGATATAATTCTGTTTTCTGCTTCTTTGACAATGTCATCTGCATCTTTTTGCGCTTCTGCAATAATTCGTTCTCTTTCTTCTTTAATCCATTTTGCCTGTTTCAATTCATCTGGTAAGTTCAAATAAATTTCTTGGATTAACTTCAATAATTCACTTTTATTGACAATACATTTTTCTGAAAAAGGAACCTTTTTTCCATTTTCCAACATATCCTCTAAACTTTCCAGCAATGCATAAATCTCCATACTAAAAATCCTTTCTAAAGTAGCTTTACTTTACATCCTTTGTTTCATAAAAATGAGATTTGCTCTTCCGTATTTTCTTTCGTCATAAATCTCCAAACATCCCAATTCATTTATTTGGGCTTTAACTGCATCTTTGCAATCTGTTTCTACAATGATGATTCCTTCTTGGTTCAGCAATTCATCTTGCACAATCTTCTGCGCTGCTTTTGATGCAAAATCGGTACGATATGGTGGGTCCAAAAAAACAATATCAAACTTTCTTTTTTCCTGCTTCAAAATTTCCAAAGCCTTTTTGTAATCTTTCTGAAGCAATCTCACATTCGATTTTTCCTGAAGCTTATCCACATTTTGTTCAATAATGTGGATAGCTTTGACTGACTGGTCACACAAAATCGCCTCTTTTGCCCCTCGGCTTACTGCCTCCAGTCCTAATGCACCACTTCCCGCAAACAAGTCTAAAACCACTGCCCCTGGTACCTCTTGCTGGATAATGCTAAACAATGGTTCCTTCACTCGATCTAACGTTGGTCTTGTGTCAATTCCTTCTAATGTATACAATTTTGTCCCTCTATGTTTTCCACCAATAATCCTCATATTTTCCTCTAACTGCTTCTGCTTAAATTATACTACATACATTTTATTCTATTTTTGGAAAATGTCAATAGAATTTGCCAAAATGTAACAAAGACTTAATATTGTTGCGATAATGTAAAAAAACAATTACAAAATTGTAATATTGTAACAAAAAATTGAATAAAAAATAAAGATGAACTAGCTTAGTTCATCTTTTAAAAACTCTATGCTTCGTCATCTTGTTTTTTATCTTGCAACAACTCCAACTGTGAAATCAACAATGCTTCCATTTTCGCTTTATATACCTCAAACTGCTTTTTCAAATCTTCTGTTTTTCTGCGAATTTCAACTTCATCTTTATTCACATCTTCTACCATTCTTTGTGCTTCTAATTTTGCCTCATTTATAATTTGATCGGCTTGCTTTTGTGCCATTGTTTTGATATCTTCTGCCGTGGTTTGGGCCATCACTAAAGTATTTTGCAGCGTACGTTCTACTGTTTTATAGCGTTCAATTTCCTTTTGTTGGTCATCAAATTTCGATTTAAATTCGGCATTTTCTTTATAAAGTTTTTCATACTCCAACGTTAACTGATCCAAAAAGTCATCTACTTCATCCACATTATAACCCTTTAATGTTCTTGTAAACTTTTTGTTCTCAATATCCAAAGGTGTTAACATAAACGTGTCCTCCTACATTTATTATTTAATCCCAAATCCCGAAAATTTGTTATCAAACTTCTCTTTTGAAAATTGATTTTCGATATCATAATTATATGGAGCGACAACAAATATGGAATTTGAAACCTTTTCCATATTGCCATCCAAAGCCTCAACCGCTCCGCTCACAACATCAACAATTCTTCTTCCAACTTCTTTGCTCACATATTCCAAATTAATCACAATTGAATTTTTATTTTTCAATTGCGCAATAATATCATTGGCTTGCTCAAAATTCGTTGGTTTTGCAATTTGCATCTTAATTTGTGGTGCTTTTGGCATAGACACTACTTTATTTCTACCTTTGAATAAGCTTAAGGTTTTGCCTTCTTCTTCCTCTTCTTCTGCATAATCGTAGTCATATTCTGTGTTGTCATATTCTTCATCATACTCCTCTGCTGGCTCCTCTTCACCCCAAAAATAATTCATAATTTTCTTAATCGCTGTTCCTGCCACTTTCCAAACCTCCTATAAATTTTTCTCCTTCGTGTTTCACTATACTTATAGTATCTTACTTTTTTGCTTGATTGTCAAGCCCTTTTTTACAATTTTAACCATTGTTACACAAACTTAATCGTTTTGTAATATTCTAACATTTTTGTAATATTTTTGTAATATTTTGTCATACATCGCTTTCACCTAATGCAACAAAATTTCATCGTAAACATTTAATTTCTCACGTTTTTTAATCTTTTCACTATCCCATCCAAAATCTTTCAATTCCTCATCTGTATAATTTTCAATGATGGAATATGTATCATTTTGTCGCAAAATTTTTACATAAATTTTCTCACGAAATCCTGCTTTACTCTTTTCCACATAGCTCAAATCATTTTCTTCCAAAATAGCAGAATTGCTAATTTTCAATCCATGATAACTCCACCAAATCACATCCACATAAATTTCTCGATACTCCACCAAAGTTTCCACTTCTTCTGTTATCTGAAAAACAATCACACATGCATCGTCCTTCTCCTGTACAATATAAACAATTTCTGCCTCCACCTCTTTGGCATCTGCCAATCGCAATGTCACTTTATCACCAACTTTAGCAGTCGACGCCTTTTCTGTATCCATCGGGCACGCCAAATAACACGCAAAATTATTCACCACTTTTCCTTTTTCTGTACTTGTCCCAATCATGCTACTCGACTTTGTATGCAACGATTCCAGAAATTCTGTACTCAAATAACTAAAATCATCTACTCCGCAAAACTTCTTCCAAACCATCCACGCGATACGAAACCATGCCAGAAATCGGTGATGTAATCACTTCTGAACTATTGCTCAAACTACTCTCCAAACGATTTCTTTCCTCAATCAGGGATTTAATATGCGAATCCGCTGGAGTCAAATTTCCTGTTATCTTCGTCTTTTTGGAAACATACGTATCCAATTCCGCCTTTTTATCTTGCATCTCTTCTAAATCATTGAGCGTATAAATTGAATTCACGACTTTTTCAATTTGATTTTCCAAATTCGTAATATCCGTTGAAAATATTGTCAAACCACTTGATTCAATCTCCGCATTAATTTCGTCATCTAAGGTGGCAATTTTATTTAAAATCTCTTCTTCACCATTGGAATAATAGCGAAAAGCTGGACTATTTTTCGCAATTCTTTGTCCTTCTGAAACAATCGGCACCATGCCATTTTTCGAATTTTCTCCCTGCAAAACAATTTCGTCTCTCAAAATGTAACCATCTGCGCTTTCCTCAAAGCGCAAAGACCCCTGCTCCACAATGCAAATTTGCGCAATATTTTGCAAAACATCCACGCCTTTTTGCGCCAAAACAATCAAGCCTCCCAAAACCAGCAAAATGAATATCCACTTAAAAAAACCTAATTTGTTTTCTGTTTCCTTCAATTATTGTATCCCTCCAAAATAACATTCACATTATTTTGTACGCCATCTTCCACATTGAGCCATATCGTTTCCTTGTTTTTGCGAAACCAAGTCAATTGCCTTTTGGCATATCTTCTCGTTTCCTGCTTAATACTTTCCACCATTTCTTCATACGTACAATCTTCTTTTAAATAAGTAACCACTTCCTTGTAACCCAAACCTTGCATCGCCGTTGGAAAACAATCATACTTTTGCACCAAATCCTTCACTTCTTGCACCAAACCTTGCTCCAACATGATGTCCACTCTTTGGTTAATTCGTTCGTATAACTTCTCTCTCTCCATCGTCAGCGCAAACACTTTGAAATCATACGCCACACCATTTCTACGCGACAATTTTTCCAACTGCGTTTTTGTATTTCCAGTCACTTTATAAATTTCTAAAACGCGGATAATTCTTTTTTTATCATTTTGGCTAATTGTTTGCATGGCTTCTTCATCAATCCTTTTCGCCTCTTCAAATAAAGCTCTCAAACCGTCTTCTGTTTCCGCCTTTTGCATCAACAAATCGCGATATTCTTGGTCAAATTCCATGTCTGGATACTCAATTCCATAAATCACAGAATCAATATACAAACCCGTTCCGCCAACAATAATCGGCACTTTTCCTTTTGCCAAAATTGACTGCATCGCCTTTTCGCAATCTCGCTTAAAATCCGACACCGAATAACGCTCATCGGGAGAAACAAAATCTAGCAAATAATGCGGAATGCCCTGCATTTCCTCTTTGGTTACTTTGGCAGTTCCAATATCCATATCGCAATAAATCTGCATCGAATCACTCGAAATGATTTCGCCATTTATTTGTTTTGCCAATTCAATGGACAACGCCGTTTTGCCAGACGCCGTTGGACCTGCTATCACAATCACTTTTGGTTTCACTTTTCTCCCTCCATTTTTCGCCTTGTTGAACTATTAAGGAATCCTTAATAGTTCGATTTTCCCTGTATTTTCAATCATTTTCTCGTTCTTTTATTCTATCTTAATTCTCTTTCTCGCTTCTTTCCATATCTCCATTGGAATTGTATCCAAATCTTTTTCTAGCCCTTTTTCATTTGCTATTTTCAATACTTCTTTTATATATAAATTAGGATAATCAATTCCTGTTTGCAATAATTTTATCAATCCATTTCCCCATTTTACTTCTGTTTCATTTAACTGACTTTCTTTAATTGATTTTATCGGTTCATTCGTATCATATCGAACCGTATAATTCTCAATCTTATGAAAATTTTGATTTATTTGTAATACCGAAAATTCAGCTCCCGCATTTGCACCAATTGCTACACCAACCGAACCTGGATTGATATATTTGATATTATCTTTTGTAAAAACATGTTGTTTATGCGAATGCCCAAAAATTTTATAAGTGCAATCATTTCCCTCATCATCCTTCCATTTGTGACTTACAAACATTTTAGAACCCTCTGGAACTTCAATCACAAGGCTTTCTGGAAGATTTGAAAGAAACACTATATCCTCCTTGCTTAACTCATGATAAGCACATAATAACGGTCCATTTCTATTTTCCATATTCCAATCTGTCTTTTTTGAATGATGATAGTCAAGAATATACTCTTCTCTATTTCCTCTTACCATATAAGATTGATATTTTTTCATCGTATTTTTTATAAATTCAATTACTTCATGTGATTTTGGTATATCTGTAATATAATCTCCACACCAAATGATAGCATCAATATCCATTTCGTGTATATACTTAAAACATTCTTCCAATGCAAAAATGTTACCATGTATATCACTAAAAATCGCGAATTTCATATCAAATCTCCATTCTCAAAACAATATCTATTCGTTTTCTATCCCTCCATTTTTCGCCTTGTTGAACTATTAAGGAATCCTTAATAGTTCGATTTTGGGTCTATTTCAACCTTTTTAGGGCATTATGCAATCTGGTAGGGGCACGGTGCACCGTGCCCTTACGATTTTTGATTTTCTATTTTCGAGTAGGGACGACTAGCAGTCGTCCGCAAATAATACCGTCATTTTGAAATAAAAAACATCATTCTATTTTCGAGCAAATTTGCGATCCAAATCATATTTTGTCATTTTAATTGCTGTTGGACGTCCATGTGGGCAAGTAAATGGATTTGGCAATTGCAATAAAGTTTGCATTAAACTATCCACTTCTTGTACATCTAATTGCATATGCGCTTTTACCGCAGCTTTGCACGCAACAGTCGCAATAAACTTGTCCTCTTTTTCCTGTGTCGCTGTTACTGCTACTGTGTCGATTTCATCCAGCAATTCCATGAACAATTCCTTCGTATTCAAATTTTCGCACATACTTGGCACTTGAGTTACCTTAATCGTATTATCCCCAAATTCTTCAAAGGCAAAACCTGCTTTGGCAAACATTTCCACATTTTCTTTGGCAATATCCATTTCTTTGTTTGTCAATTGCACAATATCTGGCAAAAGCAACAACTGAGAATCCTTTTCTTCCTCACGATAATAATTCGCTTTGACTTTTTCATACAAAATTCGCTCATGCGCCGCATGTTGGTCAATCATATAAAGCTCATCTTTCATTTCAATAATGATATACGTCGAAAAAGCAATTCCAATCAATTGATAAGGAATGTTTTGATATTCTTCCGCGGTTTCAAACAAACTTTGGTTCAAACCTTCCGCATAAGCAACATGGCTCACATCCACCTTTTCGCCAGTTTCTTGTTTCGGTTCGCTTTTTCGATTGGCATTGACTTCTATGCCAAACGCCTTTTTATACATTTCCTCAAATTCTGGCGTAATCTCTGGAATTTCTTTCAAAGACTCCTTCACTCTTGTTGTATCAATGATTTCTGTGCTGTCTTCTTCTTTCAATTTGGCTTCCAACAATTTATCCACAACATTGGTGATAAATTCATCTTTTTTCTCTTCTGCCACTTTGATTTCTTCTTCCGTTTTTTCCGGTGGCAACTGAATTGTTTCGTCTTTCGCTTCTTCCGCCAATTCCACCTCGTTTTGTGGTTCTGGAATTTCTTCTAGTTTTTCTTCTTTTTCCTCCGCAACCTCTTGCAAATTTTCCTTCACTTCTACAAGATTAATTTCCTGCGTATTGCTCGAAATTTTCGTATTGCCAAAACGAATTGTTTTTCCGTCTTCCTCATATTCTTCTTTTTTCGTCGCAACTGGACCATTTCTGTACAAATCTTCAATTTTATTTTCAACATTAACTTTTGGTGTTTCCAATTTGGTAGCTGTTTGCATGGTTTTTTCTGGCGTAATTTGGCTAATCAATGAATTAATCGCCTGAATTCTTTCTTCGATTGTCATGTCTGGTTTGATTTCTAATTGAGGTTCTTCTTTTGGTTCCTCTTTTTTTGCTTTTTCCGTTTCCAATTCAATCGGACGTTCTACATTTTCCACCAATTCCGATTTTCCAAATCCTGCTTTTATCGCATGATAAACTGCCTTAAACACGTTCGTTTCCTCTTGAAAACGAACTTCTAATTTGGCTGGATGCACATTCACATCCAATTTTTGCGGATTCATTTCCACATTCAAAATGACAAATCCAAACTTGCCAATCGGAATCATGCCTTTGTATGCCTGGTCAACAGCAGCTGTCAAATTTTTATCTTTAATATAACGACTATTTACAAAAAATATCTGATTTTGGCGATTGGCTCTCGCAATTTCCGGTTTTCCAATCACGCCACTTACTTTCATATCTTCATATTCGTACGCCACTTCCATAATGCCATTGGCAATATCTTTCCCATAAATACTGTAAATCATATTCTTGAAATCGCCACTGCCGTTTGTTTGAAGAATTGTTTTACCAGAGCTAATCAACTTGATTGAAATCGTTTTATTCACCAAAGCAATTCTACGAACAGCGTCCTCTATGTATCCAGCTTCGGTGTAATCTTTTTTCAAAAATTTGTAACGCACTGGCGTGTTAAAAAACAAATTTCGCACCGTAATGGTTGTTCCAACAGGACAACCAATTTCCTCTTTTTCCAAAACTTTTCCGCCTTCGACAACAATTTTATGCCCAATCTCCTCACCTTCTTTTTTGGAAATCATCTCCACATTAGCGATTGCTGCAATACTTGCCAGCGCCTCGCCTCGAAACCCCATAGTTGTCACCATTTCCAAATCTTGCGCTTTTCTAATTTTGCTTGTTGCATGCCTTTCGAATGCCATTTCCATATCATCTTCCGAAATTCCCAAGCCATTATCCGTAATTTTGATAAAGGAAATTCCCCCATTTTTGATTTCAACCGTTATATTTTTCGCCTTTGCATCAATCGAATTTTCCACCATTTCTTTGACCACAGAGGCAGGTCTTTCGATTACTTCTCCAGCTGCTATTTTGTTAATTGTTAAATCATCTAATAGAACTATATTCCCCATAATTTTCTCCTTTTATCTCCAGTATAACACTATGTTGTCATTATATCATTAAAAAAATTTTTTGTACATGTTTTTTGAAAATTTATTCACTTTTTTCGCATATTAAACTAAAAAGAGAGCATATCTATTACTTTTTCTTTTCTGAAATTTATAACTAATTTTTGTCAAATTCTTTCCTCCCACTTGGGAACATACTGCCTCTCGTTTTCCTCTAGCTCCTGAAAATATCCATTCTCAATTCCCAGTTTCTCCGCAAAATTCATGACTTCTTCATATTCTCCCTTCGTCAATTTTCGGTTAATATCCACTCTTTCGCATGCTTTATACTCTGGAAAATATTGCGCCATCACGCTTACATAAACTTGCGAATCCATATTTTTATGAATCCATTTCAAAACCTGTTTCGTATTTTGCAAATGATTTGGCAAAACCAAATGTCGAATGATTAAGCCTTTTTGAATCATTCCATTTTCATCAAACTTCGGATTTCCCACTTGGCGCTCCATCTCTTTAATTGCCTTTGTGGCAACCTCAAAGTAATTCTGAATTCCAGACAAATCTTTCGCCAACTCATCATAAGCATATTTCAAGTCCGGTAAATACACATCCACCTGGCCTGCCAACTTTTGCAAAATTTGCACAAGTTCATAACCACTGGAATTATACACAATCGGAATGTTCAAACCATTTGCTTTTGCCAATTTCAAACTCTCTACAATTTGCGGAACATAAATCGCACCTGTCACCAAATTAATATTATGCGCGCCTCTTTTCTGCAACTTCAAAAATTCCTCCGCCAACTGCTCTTTTGTCACAATTCGTCCTTTGCCAATTTGACTAATTTCATAATTTTGACAAAACAAACAATTCATATTGCACCCTGTAAAAAACACAGCCCCCGAGCCATTCGTCCCACTAATGCATGGCTCTTCAAAAAAATGCAAATCAGCCAAAGATATTTTTATCTTGCTATCCGATTTGCATCTTCCGAGAGTTTCCTTTCATTCGATTGACTTTGCATGCATGTGGGCACAAAGTACAGTTTTCTAAAATTTGCATCTCTTTTTCTTCACTTCCTCTTCTTATTATGCAATTCTCTCATTCTCTCTCATGTATTCTTCTAGAATCCTACTTCCTTGCCTATATTCCTCTCCACTTACTGGTTCATTTCCAGCAAAAGCAAACTTACCAATATCTCTCTTCATAATGATTTTTCCAGTTGCTATTTGCTCTCCAATTTCTTCTGATAACTCAGGTTCTTTCTGCATTAATTCACTATTAACTCGATACCTATCTCTATAAATTGATTTCTGATCTTCCTTTACCACTAAAGTTAATAAAGTCTCTAATTGTTCTTCCTCAGTAGTACCTTCCTCCTTTAGTTTTTCAAAATTGCTTAACTTCTCTTTTTCATCTTCCGTTAATTCCTCTGGTTTCTTTTGCTGAATGATTGAAAGTTCCTGCGCTGCTTTTACAATTCCACCAAATAAATTAATATTTTCAATCCACGTATCTGCCTCTAGTGTTCCATTTGGTATTCTAAATTCGATTGTATTTTTGTTTTTACTATTAATATTTAAAAAATTTATTCCACTATATCTTGAAGTTTCTTCGTTAGCTCCTGAACTTTGTATCTGTTTAATTTCTGATAAGAATTGGGATAACTCATCTTCATTCTGCAAATTAATTTTTTCACTCTTGATAGCATCTTCTAACTTCTTAGATAACGGAGAAGCATACTCAATATCTCTTGGAACCTTTCCTTTCTCATTTGCCATAAGATACAATAATTTTTCCGAATTTCCATATATTTCAATCAAGTTTTTATAAGCAGAAACACTCGTCAAATAATCTGCTCCAATATGTATATGTCCACCACATCTCTCAGAAGCTATTTGCTTAAGATCTTTTAGTAACCCACACACTTTACCTATTTCTTCACTCGTTTGATTTGAGCTTCTTAATTTAGTAGAAACAATTTCTACTCCCTCATCTATTAAACTACCATCTTCTAAACATTTCCAACCATTATCAAGACTTTGCAAAGTTCTTAATAATTTTGAGCCAGCACCTTCTGATTCTATTTCGATTCCAAATGTCATATCCTTTGGCAAATGAATACTTTTATTAAAGTTTCCAATTTCGCTATAATGATAGCCATATGCTTCTCTATTATTTATGAAATCTTTTATATAAGCCACATCTTGTGATGCTCCTATTAACTCTATAAGTTCTTTATAATAAACTTGAAATATAAGTTTATTATCTTCTCCCGCATCTCGTATATCTATTGTTAATTGTGCTTGTCTTTCAATCCACTCTTCTATGTATTCTACATCTTGCGTTGCCACAATCAATTTTCTCATATCCGAAGAATCCACCTCTTCTTTTCCTAGCGCTTCAACTGTTTCTTTTATATAATCAATATCCTGTGTCGCAATCACTAAATTTACTATTTCATAATCAAAAAGCCCATAATTATCCTTATTTTTTATCACTTCCTTTATATAATCTGAATCATGTGTTTCCTTTATTAATCTTTCTGCATGCATCCTTTCAATTCTATACTGTTCTATATTTTCTACAATCTTTTTTATGTAATCTGCATCTTGGGTTGCTATCACTAAGTCCTCCATATTATACGTATCAAATCCATAAGTTTCTCTATCATCAATCATTTCTTTGATATACTCTACATCGTTTGTAGCAATTGCCAATTCTGTTATCGCATTTTTTCCTAAACCATACTCTTCCCTCTTCTCTATCATTTGTTTCATATAGGCTACATCTTGTGTTGCAATTATTAATCGAACGTAACATTTTAAGTCATACTGTTCTATTTTTCCAATGATTGTCTTTATATACTCCACATCTTGTTTTATGATCAATTCCACAACTTCTAACTCATCTAGTCCGCAACTTTTCCAATTTTCTATACAAAATTTCTCGTCTAAATTTAAATCCTTTATCAAACTATCTATATCATATCCATCATGCCCTTGATACTCTCTATATTTTTTTATTCTTTCAGCAACTCTACTGACCTCTTCTGTTTTCATACTATCCTCCCAAAATGCCTAATCCTTAAAAAAGTGTATTAAAGATTTTTTTATCTTATGAAGAAATTTACGAATCAGATTTACTTCTTCATACTTTACTAATTGTGTACCATCATTATTATCTTCTTTGTTTTCTTTTAATTTTTCGCTTTTAAAAACCTCAATCGGATACTTCTCTCTTTTTTCCTCATCCATTTCAAAAAATTCTCGCAGAAATTTTTGTTTTATTAACTCTTTTTGTCTTTCGGTACTCCAATAATTCGTAAAAATATAAGCCAAAATAATTTTGGTTTCTCGCATGACACCCTGTTCTTCTAAATCTTTCTCATCATCTAATTGAAAATTATAATTACTTGCTTTATTTTTCATCATCATATTTCTAAATTCCTCTGGAATTTGTTCTTTATCTTCTTTGCTCATATGATTTAATATTTCCTCAACTTCAACAAAAGCCCTCGGAAATTTTTCTTTCTTTACTATTTCCATTTTTTAACCTCTTTTATAAAACTTCAATCATATTATATCATAAATTATATAAAATGTGAGAAAAGTAACAAAAATGTAATAATAAAATTAAAATTTTAGTTACTTTCCCCACTTAAATTTTCCGTCATCTTCAACTATTAAGGAACCCTTAATAGTTCAAATTGACGAATTATTCAATTCCATCCATACAATTTTCCCATAAAAATTTTTTAATTTCTTCGCTACAATCCGTCTCATAATAGTCCACCAATTTCTGTTTATACGTACCAGTCAATTCTACAGGAATGGTTATAATTCCCAAACCATTTTTGATAAATTCATGATTGGCAACAAGATTTGCTGTTCTTTTATTACCATCAATAAACATTTGCGATTTTTGTATCCATAAAAAAATCTCCAAAGCATAATCCAGTGGATTCTCTATTTTTTTTATTTCTGCTAGTTCTTCCTCATAATTAACTTCGCTTGGCAATTTGGGTCTCCAATTCGTACCAGAAATTCCAACGCCTCTATCTCGAAATTCCCCAGCTGGTCTTATAATTCCGCTTGCCACTTCTTCATGAATTTTTTTAATATAATCAATTGTAATTTCTTGGTTAATGGTATCTAATAAAAATTGCCACGCATTTTTCAAATTCAAAACAGCAATAATTTCATCTGGTCTCAAATTTGCAACATTTACATTATTAAAAATATCTTCTGTTTGTGCAAAAGTAACAGCAATTCCCTCTAATTTTGCACTTCTGTAAACATTATCCACTAACTTTCTTTTGGCAAAAAAAATATTATCCTCTAAACTCATCTGATATTTTGCATCCATCTTCGTTTCTCCTAATTTTTACTTTCGCCCTCTTCAACTATTAAAGAATCCTTAATAGTTGGATTTTCTTTATTTTCAACTATTAAAGAATTCTTAATAGTTCGATTTTACTCTAATTTAGCACATCCTTAATCGCTTCGCCAATGATTTTATTCACATCTGCAATCATCACATTAAAACGTACTTCTTTTTCAAAATATTCTTTGACTTTTGGATTTTGCACCAAAATGGCGTACAATTCTTGCAATTTTTCCATTTTTTCATTGCTTTGTTTTTCGCCTTGCATTGCCAATAATTGTTCTTCGTAACGAATTCTTTCAAATTCTTCGACTTGTCCTTTTAACTTCAAATCCACAAATAATTCTTGTTTCAACGCTTTATATTCTTGATATTCTTTTGAATCTTTAATTGCTTTTGCCAAATGATTGGCGTTATCGTAAACTTCCATTTTTCGTTTCCTTTCTGGTTTTGGATTGGTCAGGGGTGGAACCCTGCCCCTACATTGATTTTTGTATGTCATGGCGGGCGATTGATAATCGCCCCTACATTAATGATATATCATATAATCGATTTCTGGGAATATATCATCTTTTTCGAACACATCTAATAAAAATTGTGGGTCGATTTTGTCTTTTTTGATTTGGTAATACAATTTTGTAAAACGCCCAATGTGTTCTTTGATTGCTTTGTGCGCATATTCCACCATCGTTCCATTCGTAATAATAAACAGCCAATCGCTACTTTGCGCCAGCAACAATTCTCTGGCACATTGGTTCAATGCCTGACGACGAAGCGTTCCACCTTCATTTGGATACAAATACGCCAACTCACACATTCTATCCCCTGCTTTATGCAAATGACGATGCGCATAATCATTGGTCTGATTTAACCAAACTTCGCTATACCCATTTGCTCCCCAACTGGAACGACATGGCGTCGATACCTGAATATTGGGGTGTCTATCAATATAATCGCTTGGCGTAATCAACTCAAAATTGCATTCATCATAATAAATTTTTTTGAACAAAATATAGAGCCAATATGGTCCTTCGTACCACCAATGACCGTACAATTCTGCGTCATATGGACACGTGATAATCGGCGGAACATCCATGTAACTTGCCAAACTTTCGATTTGCTTGGTTCGACAATCCATGAAATGGCCAGCTTGCTTTTCTGCAGAATCTTTCGCCCATTGCACATCATAATAATCTTTTTGGTCCGTTTTTCCCGTAATTCTGTGATATTTGATGCCAGTATTTACACGCACGCCATTACTTGCTATGTATGGCTTAATATATTCATAATCTGCTTCATAACCAATGTCGCGGTAAAATTCGCGATAATTGAAATCGCCTGGATAACCGGAAATCGAGCTCCACACTTGCCTTGAAGATTCCAAATCACGCGCAAACGCCACCACATTATTCGGCGAAACAATTGGCGCATACGTGCCATAAATCGGTGCAGGACTTGCATACAAAACCCCATGCGTTTCTGTGATGATGAATTCAATGCCAAATTCACGCAAATATTTATCCGCTTCTGGCACATAACCACATTCTGGAAGCCAAATCCCACGCGGTTTTCTGCCAAAAAATTTCTCATACGTTTGCACACCAACTCCAATTTGTGCTCGAACCGTTTTTTCATTCACATACAAAATCGGAAAATAACCATGGGTCGCGCCACAAGTGATAATTTCCAAAAATCCAGCATCTTGAAAATGCTTGAAACCTTGAATGATATTGCATTCATAAATATCACGAAACACATGCAAATCATTTGTGTAACGCTCCAAATAATAATGTGACAAACGATTTAAGCGTTCATCATATTTGGTTCTAACCACTTCTTTTTCGCATAATTCGATATGTTTTTTCAAATATTTGATGTAACGATTTTGCAATAATTGATTGTCAAGCATATTCAAAAGCGGAGGCGTCATCGTCATGGTTAAACGAAACTTGACGCCTTCTTCTTCTAACTTTTGAAAATTTAATAACAATGGTATATATGTTTCTGAAATCGCTTCAAATAGCCATTCTTCTTCCAAATAATCTTCACTTTCTGGGTGATGAATATACGGAAGATGCGCATGTAAGATGAAGCTAACATAACCTTTTACATTTTTCATAAAATCTCCTTATTTCGCAATACTGCTACTTGTTCCCATGGATGATGGATTGCGCAAATCAAATTTTTCGCCATCTATGCCATCTTCATACAATTTTTCATATAATTTTTGCAATTGATTTTTGAAGATGGTTTTCGTCAAATTCTTTGTTTCTTCTTGTTGCGTTTTCACATTTCGATACGTCACATATGGCTTGCATTCTTCGAATAATATATGGTCATTTGGAGCCTCTAGTTTATTGGATGTAGCAATCATTAAATAATCATTATTCAAGTTAATATTGGTTGTTTCAATTTCTGGATTGATTTGTGGTCTGACATAGGATTTAAACTTTCTTCCTAACTGAATCGTATATTCATCACGAGAATCGGAAATATCTAAATACCAACTATTGGCAAAATCATTAATGGCAATTTCTTTTGTGTAATTTTTATTTTCATTATGCACCAACAAAACAGGATACGTATCTTCGAAGAAATGCTCGCCAAAGGCATTCAAATAGGTAATTCTGTCCTTGTCCGAAACATCCCAATACACAAACAATCGCTTTGGCGTTTGGGCTAAAATTTTCACAATTGTTTCATTGTAACGAAATGGCAAATCATAATATTCCAACAGATATTTCGGTGGATAATCTCTTTTTTCTGTCTTTTTTTGTGTTTCTTTTTCTTGCATTTTTTCTAACTTTTCTTGCTCTTCATCTTGACGCACTTTTTCTTGCATTTCGACAATTTTCGAGATAAAATTTTTGATGTTTTCAATGACTTTATTTTGCACGCTTTTATTTTCTATTTTTCTCGTTTTATTGGCTTTTTTTGTGGTCTTTTCTTTTTGAGTAGTTTTCTTTTTTTTGTCAAGTTTTTTCGCCTTCTTTTTTTCTTCTAATTCTTCTGTATTTTTTGCCATTTCAATCCTCCTTTGTAGTGCTTAAAAATCCATTTTCACGTTTCTAAACAATTAATATATATTGTATCTAAATTTGAAAAAAAAATCAATACAAAAAAACAAATTTTTGAAAAAAATGTCTGTTTTTGTTTTTTCCTAAAATTTTTTTATTTTTTTTGCAAAAAATGTTTACTTTTTCGACATTTTTTTATACAATTAAAGGAGAGAGAAAAAACTTGACAAATTTAACACAAATGAAATTTGAAAGGAGCACGAAAAAATATGAAAATTTTAATGCTATCATGGGAATACCCACCAAGAGTTGTCGGAGGGATTGCAAGAGTTGTGCATGATTTATCGCATCGTTTGTACCAAGATGGTCATGAAGTAACTGTTGTAACATATCGTGATGGCGACATACCATATTTTGAAGATGACAAAGGTGTACAAGTTCACAGAGTTGACAATTTCATGATTAACCCAAATAATTTTATTGATTGGATTATGCAATTGAATTTTAATATGGTTGCAAAAGTCGGTGAATTGATTGCCAAGGGAGAAAAATTTGATGTCATCCATGCTCATGATTGGTTGGTTGCGTATAGCGCAAAAACCCTAAAATCTGCCTATCAAATTCCGCTTATTTCGACAATTCATGCAACGGAAGCTGGACGAAATAGTGGCATTAATGGCGAAACGCAAAAATATATCAATGATACAGAATGGATGTTGACGTATGAATCTTCGGAAGTTATTGTGAATAGCAATTATATGAAGAACGAATTGCAAAGGCTTTTTGGCTTACCTTATGAAAAAATTAATGTCGTTCCAAATGGCGTGAATATTAATTTGTTTAATGAGGTGGAACGCGACTATGATTTTCGTCGCAAATACGCCATGGATAACGAAAAAATTATTCTGTTTATGGGACGTTTGGTTTATGAAAAAGGCATTCAACATTTGATTGCTGCCATGCCAAAAGTTTTGGAGCATTATCATGATAGCAAATTGGTGATTTGTGGCAAAGGTGGTATGATTGATGAACTTCGACATCAGGCAAATGCTTTAGGCTTAGGCAATAAAGTTTATTTTGCTGGTTACATGAATTCAAAAAACGTGCAAAAAATGTACAAATGTGCTGATGTTGCTGTGTTCCCTAGTACATACGAACCTTTTGGCATTGTTGCCTTGGAAGGTATGCTTTCTGGCACGCCAGTTGTTGTTTCTGATATTGGCGGTTTGAATGAAATTGTCGACCACGGCATTAATGGAATGAAAAGCTATACCGGAAATCCAAATTCATTGGCTGATTCAATTTTGACGTTATTATTTGACCCAAAACTATGTGAAACGGTCACGAAAAATGCGATTAGCAAAGTGAAAAAAGATTACAATTGGCAAAAGATTGCGCAAGATACGCATTTTACTTACCAAAAGGCAATTGCAGAAACCATGGCAGAACGTCACGCCAAACAAGCGGCACAAGAACAAGCGCAAAAACAATTAAAAAAATCCAAAGAATTCTCAAATCTTCTACCTTTCCGAAAAGGTCACGAGATTTTGGCGCAATAAAAAATTAACAAACATCTTATTACCCCCTTAAAATAAAAGAGAGGAATTTCAATAGCAACTCCTCTCTTTTATGCAACTTCAAAAAGCTTTTACTAACTCCAATATTGTTTTTCTGATTCAACAAAAAACTGACTATCTGGAGTACTTGGAAAATATGCTTTTACCTTATTTCCTTCCTTCATTATTGTAGCCCCTTTTTCCCGTGCCACTTCTTCTAGTCTTTCTACTATTATCTCTCCACTCGGAGAAAGTATTTCCCAAACGAGAGTCAAGCCAACAGTTTTAACTAACCGCACGCATTCCCTTTCTATATCTGAGGCTCTTAATGCCATAAACATATCTTTTACCTCTTTCAGTTGCCTATGGCATTCTCTAGAAATTTCCTCTGCTTCCCGAATTTCTTTTTCAATTTTTTTTCTACGAAAAAACCATAACATTACTTTTACCTCCTATTATTTGTTAATTTAATTATACTACAACTTTACATAATTGTCAATATTCTTAAAATAATTATCCCATAGTACAACTGGGTATCTTTGTATTAACCATTACCTTTATATAAAAACAACTAAAATTTTTCATGCTTTTTTAATAATTACAAAATTTTAATTAATTCTCCTAAATCTTTCCCCACTTTTTCAGGAACTTTCAAAATCTCAAATTTGGAAACTTTATCCCCAAATTTGATTTCAATAATATCCCCCACTTTCACATCATAACTTGGTTTCACCGTTTTTCCGATTGACCGCAATTCTCCCCATATCAGCCGCCTCATTTGCCACCGTTCTACGCTTAATCACGCGGCTTACTTTTAAAAATTTATCTAATCTCATAGCTTTCTCCTTTATTTTATTATATCTTATCCATTTATCATTTGTCAATAAAATAATTTTGAAAAAACACTTGACAATTAAGAACAAATGTTTTATAATGAACTTATCAAAAATAAGGATGTGATAATTTGAACGAAATAAATACTCTTGCAGAAATGAATCCTGCTACATCTGAACCAGATATCAAAAATCTAATTCACACGATACGTGGAAAGCAAGTTATGCTCGATAGCGATGTAGCAATGTTATATCATTATGAAACGAAAAAAATTAATCAAACTGTAAAAAGAAATGCGGACAGGTTTCCCGAAAATTTTTGTTTTCAACTAAACGAAAATGAGTTAGAAAACTTGAGGTCACAAACTGTGACCTCAAGTTTAGAAAAAGAAAATTATGGTGGTAGAAGATATTTACCCTATGTTTTTACAGAGCAAGGAATTGCTATGCTTTCTGGTCTACTCCGAAACAAAATTGCGGTTAAAGTTAGCATTAATATTATGAATGCATTTGTTGAAATGAGAAAATTTATTGCGATTAATGGTCACTTGTTTGAAAGATTAACCAATGTTGAATATAAATTATTAGAACACGATAAAAAATTTGACGAAGTATTCAATCAATTGCAAAATCATCAAGAAGCTGAATTCAAACAAAAAATATTTTTTAATGGACAAATTTTTGATGCTTATAGCTTAATCATCGAGCTTATCAAAACGGCTCAAAGTCAAATTCATATCATAGATAATTACATAGATGATAGCATTTTGCAGATGTTAGCAAAGAAAAAAACAGGCGTAAAAGTTGTTATCGTGACATCGTATCATAGTAATCTTTCAAAATTAGATTTGCAAAAATTTAATCAAGAATATCCTACTTTACAAATCACAAAAAACAAACAATTTCATGACAGATTTATCGTGATTGACAATAAAGAATTGTACCACGTTGGTGCATCTTTGAAGGATTTAGGCAAGAAATGTTTTGCTATTTCTAAAATAAATGATTTAGAATACATCGAAAAAATGAGTAAAATTAGTTAAATTAAAAGGAGGAAATCATGGAACGATTTAAATCAGTTGTTGCTGTTCATTTAATTTTAATCGAAGGAAATCAAATATTGTTACAAAGAAGATATAATACTGGCTATGAGGACGGAAATTATAGTGTTGTGGCAGGTCACCTTGACGGGAACGAAAGTGTGCTAAGTGCCATGAAACGCGAGGCTTTGGAGGAAGCTAGCATTTCCATTTCTGAAGAAGATTTGCAAATCGTGCATGTCATGCATCGAAAAGCAAAAGACAGAGAAAGCATCGATTATTTTTTAACCTGCAAAAAATACACTGGGCAAATTCAAATTATGGAAAAAGATAAATGCGATGAATTGACATTTTATGAATTGGAAAATTTGCCAAACAATGTCATTCCTTATGTTAGAAAAGCGATTGAATATTATCAAACTGGAGAAACATTTTCGGTATATGGTTGGAAATCATTGGCAGTTAAATAGAATCTTATATTCTTAATAACTTAGGAAAACAGCATTATAAAATTGTACTGAACTAAATGTTGAAAATTTTATAAAAGACTAATTAACGATAATAATAATTTTAGACCAAGTTATGCATTAACCTATAAAATCCCAATTGAATATCGCATTCAATTAGGATTTATTTAGACAACTTTTTCTATACTCTCAAAATATTGATTTTCATAGTATCACTGGTCGTTTTATACATCGTTCCTATCTAGACCCCCATCTATCTTCACTAGGGGGTCTGAATCCCACAAACAGAACATACGCTTTTGAGCATCGTTGTACCTAAGTACTTAACACTCATGACCCCATTGTAAGCTTTCGTTAAAACCTCATAGTAACCTATAGGTAGTGAATTATTCCCAACTACACTCTTCTCATTCTGGTAATATACGTTTCCTACGCTCAATGTCAAACCGAATGGCGTTAGCTGAACTGTATCACCAACACCAGTTATATTCCCATAATTCGCACTAGCCTTACCTTCCCCTACATAGTTATTAGCATCTTTAACTGCACTTGAACACTCTTTTAATTCTCGTTTCACATAGTTATGCGCAACCGTCCAAACCGCAAACAAATTCACACTTCCACCATTAGTTGTAGTCAAATTCGACACACTTTGACTGTTATTATATACCTTCGCACCACCTGCACTTGTTGCCCAACCTGAAAAATTATGACATATTTTTGTAAATCCATTGGCTGTTAAATTCTTTGCCGTTCCATAAGTATGTAAACTGCTTGCTGTACTTCCTCCTGTGTTTCCATTGCCATTATATACTACCGTATACGTATTTGCTGTTGCACTCGGCGTCATCGTCACTGCTCCTACTGGCATGGTAAATGTCGTATTGGCTGTCGTCTTGTTTCCTGTTAATCCTGTATTGCTGCTTGTCCATTGTTTCCAAGTATATCCAGCACTTGCTGTTGCCTTCAACGTAATCGTTGCTCCAAAGAAATAATCTCCTGTTCCCGAACTTCCACTCGTCGTTACACCAGTTCCACTTCCTAAAGTAAATCGATATTTATTTCTTGTATAACTATACGTCACCGTCGTACTTCCATTACCATTAATTTTAACTGTCTGCATGCTTGGCGAAGTAAATCCTGTATATGTTTTAACAGGTGGCGTCACATTCGTATCCGTCGTTCCTGTTTTATTTTCTGTTTCCACAGTTGTATAGCCACTTCCACTCACATTCATCTGTTGATGCACAACTTTATAAGCCGTATTCGAATTTGCTGTCCAAACCGCATACAAATTCACCATATCCCCATTTGTGCTACTCAAATTCGTCACACTTTGACTGTTGTCATAGGCTTTCATGCCACTTGCGCTGGTTGCCCAGCCTACAAAGGTGTAACCCGTTTTTGTGAAGCTATTTGCTGTCAAAGCTTTGGATGTTCCATATTCATGCGTGCTGTTCGACATAGTTCCAGTTCCTCCGTTTGCATTATATTGCACTTGATACGTGATAACTGGCTTATGCGTATAATAGCTTCCACCATTAACGCCGTCCCAAAGTCTAACATAAATTGGCGTTCCGCTTTCCA
>CANSTR010000019.1 GCA_947649935.1 uncultured Clostridia bacterium | reverse complement strand
TTTTTCCCGTTAATATTTTGTAATTTTTGGGACATTTTCAAAAGTTATTGACAGGCTTTTATGAAAAAAATCTAATTTTAACACGGGAAATTATAATATGACATAAAAATGTCATATTATAAAATGCGAACAAATTTTCATTTTTTGTTGACGTTACCAAATCTTTATGATAAAATTTGAATCAGAATGAAAAACTTAAATATGACATTTTGATGTCATATTTAAAAAAGTTAGGTAGGGAGAAAGCAAAAATGAAATTTATTCACATGGCAGATATGCATTTTGACCAGCCATTTTCTGGTTTGGGTGGAACTGGAAATTTAGGTGATATGCGAAGGTTGGAACAACGAAAAGTTTTCCGAAAAATGATTGATTATTGCAATCAGAATAAAATCGATTTTTTTCTGATTGCAGGCGACTTTTACGACCATAGCTATGTTCGAAAATCGACGATAGAATACATGAATCAGTTGTTCCAGGAAATCCCCAATACGAAAATTTTTATTGCGCCAGGAAACCATGACCCGTATGTAAAAGGTTCGTATTATGAAACATTTGCGTGGTGCGAAAATGTCCATATTTGCAAAAGCAATTTGGAAATTGTCGAAGATTCTAAATATGACATTTATATGTCAAGTTTTACGGATTTTCATCAGGAGGAATCTGCTGTTGAAAAAATTCAAATTAAGCATCCAGAAAAAATCAATATTTTGCTAACACATTGCGATTTGAATGGTGCAAGGGACGAAAATGGATTTTCGTATCAACCTGTTTCAGAATCGAAAATCAATGCGCTGGGATTTGACTATGTTGCGATGGGGCATATCCACAAAACAAATTTTGAACAACAGAAAAACTTGATTTATCCAGGTTCTCCCATTTCATTTGGCTTTGATGAGCCAGGTGAGCATGGCATGATTGCTGGTGAATTCAATGGGCGTGATTTAAAAACAGAATTTGTAAGGTTAGATGATAGAAAATTTGAAAAATATGATTTGCCAGTAGACGATATTTTTAGCAAAGAGGAATTGATTGAAAAAATCTCTAATTTGCAGTTGGACGAAAAAAATCTGTATGAAATTGTGTTGCAGGGAAATAGACAATTTGAAATTCGCGTGCGAGAAATTTTGCCATTGATTGAAGCAAAGAATATTTTGAAAATAAAAGACAAAACACAAATTGGAATTGACATCGAGCAGGTGGCAAAAGAAAACAATTTGCGCGGAATTTTCGTGCGAGAAATTATTCAAAAATACCAAGAAGGAACCTACACAGAACAACAAATCAAAAAGGCAATCGAAATCGGATTAGAAATCATGCTGTAGGGGTGATTATCAATCGCCCGCCAGGCACAACGTAGGGGGCGGTTTTGACCAACCCGATACATAAAATTGTAGGGGTCGATGCCCACATCGACCCAATAAAATGGAAAATCACCCAGAAAGGAAAAATAAATTGAAAATTGACGAAATAAAAATAAATGGTTTTGGAAAATTAAAAGAAAAAGAAATGGAATTCAAAGATGGAATCAATGTGGTTTACGGCGAAAATGAAGTAGGAAAATCCACGATTTTACGATGCATTCAAGCTATGTTTTTTGGCGTGTCAAAATTGAAAAATGGCAAAAGTATTTCTGATTTTGACCAGTACAAGCCTTGGGATGATACTGCGTTTTCTGGCAGAATAAAATATACATTAGATAATGGCGAACAATACGAAGTTTTTCGCGATTTCAAGAAAAAAAGTCCTGTGATTTACAATGAATTTCAAGAAGATATTTCGAAAAATTTTAAAGTAGATAAAGCCAAAGGAATCAATTTTTTAGAAGAACAAATTGGGATTGACGAGATTTCTTTTAAAAATACGGCGCTGATTAGCCAGCAAGAAGTGAAATTGGAAAAGGCAGACACGAATGGGATTGTACAGAAAATTAGCAATCTAGTTTCCACTGGAGATGACAATATTTCGTTCCAAAAAGCAATGGACAAGCTAAACAAAATGCAGAATGATTGCGTTGGAACGCAGAGAACAAGGCAAAAGCCAATCAATCTTGTGGATGAGGAAATAGAGCGATTATTGCAGGAGAAGAGGCGTTTGAGTGGCTATAAAGAGAGCCAGATGAAGCATGTGCGAGAAAAGGAAACGTTGAGCCGTCGCTTAAATGAGTTATTTGAGAAAAAGGCAAATTTGAAACAGAAGCAAAAAGATTCAGAAAATGTAAAAATGGAAGATGCCAAAAACAGAGTGAATATTTATACCTATTTATTGCTGTTTTTTGTGAGTGTGTGTGTGCTGATGTTTGCTTTAGTAAAAAATATGGTGGCGCAAATTGTTTCCGTTATTCCGATTGTGATTGTTGCGATTTTGATGAAACGAAAATCGAATGTGCAGTTTGAAAGTTTGAAAAATGCTAACCAAGAATGGATGCGAAAGTGCGAATTGGAGCAAGAAAGCGTTCAAAATGAAATCAATCAAGCAAATGTGGAATTGCATATTTTGGAGAATGAGAAAAATGATGTGGATGAAAAATTGGAACAGTTGGCGAGAATTGAGGAAAAGTTGGAGGAACAAAATGCGATAAAAGCGGAATTGCTGTCACTCGATAGTTCTTTTCAAATTGTGAAAGAGGCTTTGGAGAAGGCATACGAGGAAATGAAGCACAACATTAGCCCTAAATTTGAGCAGAATTTATGTGAGATGATTGGCGAAATTACGGATAAAAAATACACAAAAGTAAAAATGAATGACGAAACAGGTTTGCTCGTAGAGGTCGAAAATGGCGAGTATATGCCGGCTCAGCGCTTGAGCGTTGGTACGATTGATGAGATGTATTTGGCGCTAAGGTTAAGTACGCTTTCGGAGATTTCGAAGGAAAATTTGCCGATTTTGTTTGATGAGACATTTGCTTATTTTGATGAAAATCGTTTGAAAAATATGTTGTATTATTTGCAGGATAAAAATTATAATCATCAAATTGTGATTTTTACGTGCTCGAAGCGAGAGGAGGAAATGTTGAAGCAGTTGAGAATTGAGTATAATCGAATTAACTTATAAGGCAGTAATATCAAGTGAGAGCATAAAAACGCAGTTTTGTCAAGTTGACGAAACTGCGTTTTTGTGGTATAATAAAAGGTTAGCCCTTTATTTAACTAACATAGGGCCGATTTCAGTCACGGTTCCAGCGCCTAAAGTTAATACTAAATCGTTTGGTTTGGCATGTGTTTTGATGTAATTTACCACATCTTCAAATTTGGAAAGATAAATTGCTTCTTTGCCGAGTTCATGGATTTTATCTGCCAAATTTTGTGAAGAAATGCCAATCGTATTTTTCTCTCTGGCAGCATAAATATCAATCAACACGACGTGGTCGAAATTTAGTAGCGATTTTGCAAAAGGCTCCAACTGAGCGGCTGTTCTTGAGTAAGTATGTGGCTGGAAAATCACCCAAGATTCGTGATATTCCTGATTTTTAATGGCATCGCTTACAGCCATAATTTCAGTTGGATGATGACCATAATCATCAAAAACAGAAATTTCGTTGAAAGAGCCTTTGTACTCCAATCTACGTTCCGCGCCAGTAAAACTTTTCAAAGAGGAAATAATAATATTTTTCTCAATGCCATAATAATCACAAACGGCGATACAAGCCAAAGCATTGGAAATATTGTGCTTTCCGGCAATCGAAAGTTCGAAATGTGCATAAAATTCGTCCGCATGATAAACGTCAAATTGCCCGAATCCATGGCGGTCAAACTGGATATTTTTCGCTAAGAAATCTGCTTTTTCGTTTTCAATTCCGTATGAAACAAATTTGGATTTGACGATAGTTTTCAAATGCAAACAATTTTCGCCATCTGCGTTGGTAACAAGCAAGCCGTCTTCATTTAAAAGCAATGAAAAATCTTGAAAAGCCTTGATGACATTGTCAAAAGTTTTGTAATAATCTAGGTGGTCATTGTCAATATTTAAAATAATTTCTGTTTTTGGGAAAAAGTTTAGAAAATTGCCTTTGTATTCGCAAGATTCTACAATAAAATAATCGCTATTTCCCACATGATAATTTCCACCAATATTTTTTAGCATAGCGCCCACTTCGATGGAAGGGTCTTTGTGTGCATTCAGAAAACAAACGGATAGCATAGAGGTTGTGGTTGTTTTTCCATGAGTACCAGCAACACAAATGGTTTCTTTGTACATTTTTGTTAAATAACCAACAAATTTTCCGCGCGTGATGAGAGGAATCGAATTTTGACGCGCTATCACCATTTCCGGGTCGTCGTCTTTAATGGCGGCCGAAAAGATGATTAAATCAGCATTTTTCGCATTTTCTACATCATGCCCAATTACCACATTAATTTGGTGTGCAGTTAAAGTATTTGTGATTTGACTTTGATTTAAGTCAGAACCAGTTACGGTATACCCCCAATTATGTAGTGTTTCAGCGATAGCGCTCATGCTAATTCCACCAATTCCGATTAAATGTATGTGTTTGTATTTTTTTAAATCATCGATTTCAAAATCCATTTTTGTTCCTCCCAAAAAACTATTCCTATTATACAATTAAATTATGCGCATTTCAAGTCTAATGTTAATATTTATTATGAGATTTTTGGAAAAAATTATGTATGGAATAGTAAAAATAAGAGAAGAAAAAAAATTATAAAATATTGTAAATTTTAGAAGGAATTTTTCTTATTTTGGCGAATATAATAATTAATACATAGAAATAATACATATGTATTAATATAAACAATAGAAAGAGGTGCCAAAATGCAAATAACAGATGTACGTTTAAGAAAAGTTAATTCAGAGAACAGAATGAAAGCTGTTGCTTCTGTAACATTCGATAATGAATTCGTTATTCACGATATCAAAGTTATCGAAAGTGCAAATGGATTATTTATAGCTATGCCAAGCAGAAAAACTCCAAACGGAGAATTCAAAGATATAGCTCATCCAATTAATGTTGAAACAAGAGAAAAAGTACAAAAAGCTATTTTGGAAGCTTATGATGCTCCAGATGCTGAAACTACAGATTCAGCTGAATAATATAAAATAAAATAGCAGACAAGTTAGCCATTATCGTTGATAATGGCTATTTTGTATGTTAATTTCATACATTTTTTACTATTTTTTTGAAAAGAATTCCCATTTCTAAAAAAGTATGTTATAATAGAAAAAAATAGTCAAGGAGTCCATATGAACAAGGAAAAAAATGAGAAAAATAGAAATATAATTTTTAACACGATGGTTGCCTTATGTATCATTTTATTGGCGGTAGCAGTTGCTCCGAAAAGTCTGCAAAATGATACTTTTTATACCATCAAAATAGGAGAATATATTGCCCAAAATGGCATTTCAGATTTAACCCAAGATACTTTTTCATGGCATGAATTGCCCTATACCTATCCACATTGGTTGTATGATTTGGGGATATATTTGATTTACAATGCCTTTGGACAACCTGGAATTTACGTTTCAACCATGATTTTTACAGCTATTTTAGGTTGGACGATTTATTTAGCAAGTAGCAAATTTTCAAAAAATAAAGTCGCATCAGCAGTGATTACTTTTTTGGCAATGTATATGCTCAGAACCTATGTAGCGGCAAGAGCGCAGCTGGTTACGTTTATTTTGTTTTCGCTAGCGGTGTATTTCATCGAAATGTTTTTGGAAACGCACAAAAAGCGATATGCCGTGTATTTAATCATCATACCGCTGTTGATAGCGAATTTGCATTGCGCTGTTTTTCCGTTTTACTTTGTTTTGTTTTTGCCATACATCGTGGAATATTTGTGGATTACTTTGATTGATTGGGATTTGGATTATAAAATCATTGCGATTGTTTTAAAAGCAATGTTAAAACTCCCATTAAAGCAAAGTTTGAAAGAAAATTGCCAGAAAAAATTGAATAATATTCCAAAAACAGTGGAACGAAAACGAGAAAATAGAGAAAAAAGGCGTCAAAATCCATACAGAATCAAGGTAAAAAAAGATCCATTTGTAAAATGGCTAATTGTGATAGTAATTATAGCAGGATTTACGGGCTTTATCAATCCAACAGGCTTGGGTGCGTATACTTATACGTACAAGATTTACCAAGGAAATACGACAGATTCGATTAACGAGCATTTGCCAGTTACGTTAATTGAAAGCAAAGAATTTTTGTGTGCATTGTGCTTGTTTTTAGCCATTTTAGTGTTTACGGATACAAAAATTAAATTGTCCGATTTATTTATGTTAGCTGGTTTAATATTACTAAGTTTCATATCCAGAAGGCAAATTTCGATGTTTATTATATTTTGTGCACCAATTTTGGTTCGCCTAATTTCGGATATGATAGAAAAATACGACAAGAAGACATTTCAAGAAATTTATAAAATGTTGACCTCTGTTTTGGTGTCGATGATTATTGTGTTGCTATTTGGAATTGGCATGCTAGGTCAGTTAAATAAAATGAAAATGGCAAATACAGATTATGTTGACATTGCAACATATCCAGTTGACGCATCGACCTGGATGTTGGAAAATTTGGATGTGCAAAATATCAAATTGTACAATGAATACAATTATGGAAGCTATTTGCTATTTCGAGGAATTCCAGTTTTCATTGATTCAAGATGCGATTTGTATTCTCCAGAGTTTAATGCAGACAAAGATATTTTTTCAGATGCTTTGAACATTGCCGGAATTGGAATTGATTATGAAACAGAATTCAAAGTATATGGCGTAACCCATGTGATATTATATGGAAATTCCAAGCTAGCCATGCTTTTGCGAGAAGATGAAAGATACAAAATTATTTATGACGATGATTATTTTACGTTATTTGAAAGGTTAAAAACGAATGAAAAATAAAATCATAAAATTGATTTTTTGTGTGACAATTTGTTTGATTTTACTTGACCAAATCAGTAAAATTGTATTACAATATAACTATAAGGAACCAGTCGGAAATGGATTGATTCGTATCACAATAGTGGAAAACACAGGAATGGCGTTTGGTTTCAACAGCGGAAACACGAAAAACATGATTTTGACCATGATTGTTTTGTTGCTGATTTTCAATTTTATACGAACACAAAGAGACATGATTGATACGAAAACAGCCATTGCCGTAGGATTTATTTTGGCAGGCGGAATCAGCAATTTGATTGACAGAATCGTGCGAGGTGGTGTAATGGACTTTATCCATATCAAAAATTTTGCAGTATTTAATTTTGCAGATTGTTATATTGTCATTGGCTGGATTTTGATGATTCTTTTTCTCATTAAATTTAAGAAAGAAATGTGAGGGGCAAAGGTTGCGAGAAACGGTAAAAATATTAGGCGTTGAAGTGGATAATGTGACACTGGACGAAGCGGCAAATCAGACAAAAAATTTAATTGAAAATAGCAATCAGTCATGCGAATTAATTGTGGCGCCAAATGTTGAATTTATTATGGAAGCCCAGAAAGATAAAATGTTTTTCGATATTTTGCGTACCGCAAGATTAGCGACGCCAGATAGCATCGGAGTTGAGATGGCAGCAAAACTTCAAAAAAAGCCATTAAAGCAGAGAATCCCAGGACAAGCATATTTTCGTAAGATTTTGGAAGTTGGTGAAAAAGAAGGCTGGACGTTTTATTTTCTAGGTGGAAAAGGTGACACAGTTGATAAAGCTGTTGAAAATATCGAGAAAATTTATCCGAAAATAAAAATTGTGGGGCGCCACGAGGGTTTTTTTGAGAAAGATTCAGAGGAAAATGTCATCAAAGAAATCAATCGATTGCAACCAAATGTGTTATTTGTTGCAATGGGAGCACCAATGCAAGAAAAATGGATTTTTGCCCACAAAAATGAGTTGAAAGTAGATGTTGCAGCAGGGCAAGGTGGCACATTTGATTACGAAGCTGGAAATATCAAAAGAGCACCAAAATGGATGCAAAAAATTGGATTAGAATGGCTATGGCGTTTGATTTTGCAACCAAGCCGAATTAAAAGAATGGCAGTTTTACCAATTTATTTAATCAAAATTATCATAACGAAAGGTGGCACGTAGGGGCACAAGGCATTGTGCCCATTAGGAAGATAATGGAAATAGAAAAAATTAAAAAAATAACGATTACAGAGAATTTAGCAAATCAGCGAATTGACAAAGTATTATCCCAAGAAACAGAATATTCAAGAGCAACTATTCAGCGCTTATTAGAGGAAGAAAAAATTTTGGTAAATCATAAAAAAGTGAAATGTTCTTACAAAGTTTTGGCTGGGGACGAAATCACGATTTTTGAGGACGAGCCAAAAGAAGTAAAGTTAGAGGCAGAAGACATTCCACTTGACATTGTCTACGAAGATAACGATATTTTGGTGGTCAATAAGCAGAAAGGTTTGGTGGTTCATCCCGGAAATGGCAATCCCAATGGAACTTTGGTCAATGCCGTGATGGCGCATTGTAAAGACAGTTTGTCAGGCATTGGCGGAGAAATTCGCCCAGGAATTGTGCATCGAATTGACAAAGATACGTCAGGTTTGCTGATTATTGCCAAAAACGATAAGGCGCATATCAATTTAAGTGAACAGATTAAAAATCATGAAGTGAAAAAGACATATTTGGCCCTGGTTCGAGGGCATATGAAGGAAAATAAGGCAACCATTGACATGCCAATTGGTAGAAGCGATAAAGATAGAACCAAAATGGCGGTTTCGCGAAGAGGTAAAAATGCGATAACACATATTACAGCAATGGAAAAATTTGAGAATTATACCTTGGTCGAGGCCATTATTGAAACAGGCAGAACCCATCAAATTAGAGTGCATTTGGCGCAAATTGGGTATCCAATTGTGGGAGATTTTGTGTATTCCAACGGGAAAAATCCATTCGGCGTGCAAGGACAAATGTTGCATAGTTACCAATTAGAATTCACGCATCCAATCACAAACGAAAAAATGAATTTGATGGCACCATTGCCAGAATATTTTGAAAATGTTTTACAACAATTGCGATAACGTAGGGGCACGGGGCACCGTGCCCAGGATATGAAAATTACCTCTAACCTTTCATTATATCATATTTTTAAAATTTTGTCAAATTGACATTTTGACGGAAATGTGGTATAATAAAGGGTTAGGGAAAAAACGAAATAAAAGGATGAGAAATGCCGATGAATTCAATTTTAGAAATTTTAAGAGAACAAAAGCAAATGCAATTAAAAGGAAATTTATATCATGCAACACAAATTCATTTTGCTTATAATACCAATCATATCGAGGGAAGCCAGCTGACGGAAGAACAAACCAGATATATTTATGAAACCAATACTTTTGTTGCAGAAGAAGGAAATCATACAGCCAATGTGGATGATATTATTGAAACTTCCAATCATTTTAAGTTGGTGGATTATATGCTAGATGTTGCGGATGAGATTTTGACAGAGGATAGGATAAAAGAATTTCATAAGATTTTGAAAACGGGAACGTCTGATGAAAGAAAATCATGGTTTAAGGTTGGGACGTATAAGGAATTGGCGAATGAAATTGGAGCTAGTCAGACTTCTAGTCCAGAAGAAGCGGAAAAAGAGATGCAAAAGTTGCTGGATTGGTATCAGCATTTGGAGAAAGTTTCTTTTGAAGATATTGTAAAGTTTCATAGTGATTTTGAAAAAATCCATCCTTTTCAAGATGGAAACGGCAGAGTTGGGCGTATGATTTTATTTAAGGAATGTTTGAAAAATGGTATCGTTCCATTCATTATTTTGGATAAAGATAAATTGTTTTATTATAGGGGATTGAAGGAATATCAAAATGGTGGCGAGAAAGGATATTTGCTGGACACTTGCTTGAATGCGCAGGACCAATATCAAAAATTGGTGCAATATTATTGCAAAATATTGTAGAGGGGTAGTCATTAAATGAGTTGAGGAGAAAGAATTGATGAAAAAAATAATTTTAAAAATTTTATATTTTTTATCTTTTGTCCCGGTTTTATGTATAATTGGAAGTTTGGTTTATTTTTATTTTGCGGATGGTATTGGATGGCCAGGTGGAGGAACAAGTACTGGTTTTGATATTGTAGGATTAGTTTTATTTATTTTGTTTGGAATTTATTGGTTTATTACAATACCAATACTAACTATTTGCTTGATATATCAGATTTTTTATAGAAAAAAAGTTAGAAAGAAGTAAAAAGATGGGACAAAGTGATGAAGAGCACATTTTTGCAAATTTGTCAAGTTGACATTTAAACGAAAATGTGGTATAATAAAAGGTTAGGGTAAAAAACGTAGGGGCGACTATCAGTCGCCCGCAGATTAAAGAAATCAATTAAAGGTATGAAATTTAAGAGAGGAATCAAAAAATGGAACAAATTCGATTGCAAAAGTTTTTAGCGTCAAATGGGATTGCTTCGAGGCGAAAGTGCGAAGAATTGATTAGCGCGCGGCAAGGTTACGGTGAATGGAAAAATTGTTACAGAATTGGGAACCAAGATAAATCCAGAGATAGATGAGATTTTTTATAATGGCAAAAAAGTGCAAAATCAAAAAGAAGATTTTGTGTACATTTTGCTGAACAAGCCAATTGGAGTTGTGACAACGGCAAAAGACCAATTTGACAGGCAAACCGTTTTGGACCTTGTGAAGATTCCTGAGAGGATAGTTCCAGTGGGGCGCTTGGATATGTATACGTCTGGCGCGTTGATTTTGACGAACGATGGCGATTTTGTTTATCAATGGACGCATCCAAAACATGAAATCACAAAAACATACAATGCGACTGTCAAGGGAATTGTGACAAAGCAGGAAATAGAAATGTTGGAAAAGGGCGTGAAAATTGAGGATTATATGACAAGTCCTGCGAAAGTGAAAATTTTAAAAATTGACAAAGAGAAAAGTGTTTCTCGCATTGAAATTACGATTCATGAGGGCAGAAATAGGCAAGTGCGCAAAATGTGTGAGGTAATTGATAAAAAAGTGTTGGCGTTGCATCGTAGCAAAATTGGCAATATAACGGTAAAAGATTTAAAATTGGGAACATGGCGATATTTGAAAAAATCAGAAATTGAAAAATATAAAATGTAGGGACACAGGGCACCGTGTCCAAAAGAAAATATTACAAAAAATGCGAGCACGATACCCCCTGCCCGTACAAAATACAAAATTACGAAGGAGAAAAAAATATGGAAACACAAATGCAAAAATTTCTTCCAGAAGGATGGAATGTAGAAAAGGAAAATTTTAATTTGGAGCAATTATATGAGGCAAAGCAGAATGGAACAGTGATGCAAGGCTTTGTGAATCGATGTGACGAAAATTGTAATTTGCAAATTTCTTTGGATCGAGATATCATAGGAATTATTCCGCGAAATGAGATGGATGCTATCCATCAGGATGATTTTGGAATGACGAAACAGAGCATTTGTAAGAATAAAGTCAATCAATTTGTGCAATTTAAAGTAAAGGAGATTTATGACGAGAATCGATTGTTGCTTTCTCGAAAAGAGGCTGGTCAAGAAGCGTTGGATTGGGTGAAAAGTGATTTGCAGGAAGGTTCTGTTGTCAATGGAATTGTGAAAAATATGCGAAAATTTGGAGCGTTTGTGGACATTGGCGGAGGTATTACAGGGTTGCTTCATATTGAGGATATTTCAGTTTCAAGAATAAAATCGCCAGAAGAACGATTTTTTGTTGGACAAAAAATTAAAGTTATGATAAAATCAATTGACAAGGAAAAAAACAGAATTGTTTTGTCGCATAAAGAACTTTTGGGAAATTGGGAGGATAATATTCAAGATTATCAGGAAAAAATGGTGGTAGAAGGCACTGTGAAAGAAGCAGATAGCCACAAAAATGGTCTTTTTATCGAGCTAAAACCGAATTTGGTTGGGCTCGCAGAATATAAAGATGGTTTTTCGTATGGACAAAAAGTCAATGTGTTCATTAAGAAAATCATCAAAGATAAAAAGAAAATAAAATTATTAATAGTCTAAAGGAGGATTTTGAAGATGGTAGAGGATGAAAATATTAAAACTACCGTTTCTCCATTCGCGATTAGAGAAGGAGAAATCAAAAAATTTGACGGGAAAGATGCTTATGTTTCCATTAGTCAAATTATTCACAAAATTAATTTGGGTCATATTAATGACATTCATTTTGCAATTCTTGATTTGGTAAATGAATTTGAGTTTATGACGTCCAGACAAATTTATTTTATGTTGCTAGAAAGAGGAGTTGAAATTAAGTCGCAAGACAAGCTTAATGTCAAATTGGAGCAGATGATTAAGTCGAAAATTTTGACAAGATATTTCTTTACCTCAGAAGAAGGAAAAGGAATTTATCGTGTATATTGTTTGGAGAAAATGGGCAAATATTTGCTGAATTCTAAGGAAACAGAATGCAAATGGCAACCAACGGATAACACAAAGCCAGTTGCTATGATTAAAAAAAGATTGGCTGGAAATCAAGTGATTATTGCGTATATGAGAAAAGCGAAAAATTTTGATACGTATCGAGTAAAACCACAAATTACAGCTAAGATGGCCGATAAAACAATCAAAACACATGCAGAAGTGAAGATTACGAAAACGACGAAGACGACGAGCAAATCGATTAGTTTGCTTTTTGAAGTTGTCAGAAGAGAACTTGGCTGGGAGCACAATTTTGTGGATAGAATGCGTTTGTTTAAGGATTTTTACGATAATTTTGTTCCATTTGATTGTGGGTTTAATATTATGCCACAACTCATTTTGGTGTGTGAGGATGAAAAGCACATGGTAGAAACATTGAAACAAATCATTGCCAATAATTTAATGCCTGAAAAAGTGAAAATTTATTTTACAACAGATTTGAAACAAAATGATACAACACTTGGAAAGTCGTTTATTGAATTTGTCAAAGATGAAGAAAATGGAAAGTTTAAGGCGAATAATATTGAGATTAAATTGTTGGGATAATACAATACCAAAAAATAGCTATAACCTAATTTTTGTGTTATAGCTATTTTTATATAAAATTGCATGTTATAAAACCAGTGCTTTTTTAGGGCAAAAGTTTGAACATTTTCCGCATTTGATACATTTATCGTGATTGATAGCAGGTGCCTCAAAATTTTTTTGCGTTAATGCTCCTACAGGGCAAACTTTTACAGCAGGGCATTTATGATTTTGTGGGCAATTTTCTAACACAATTTTTAATTTTTTCTCCATTTATTTTTCCTCCCATTTATGATTATGCAGGTAAATGAAAAGATAGCACTGTTTTATTGATGATGATGACCGTAGAAGTGAAAATACTGCAAGTTTTGTATTGGCTACAGACCTGCAGTATTTTGTGTTTTGGTTGCGGAGGTAAGACTCGAACTTACGACCTTTGGGTTATGAGCCCAACGAGCTGCCAACTGCTCCACTCCGCGATATTCAACAAAAATTATTATAGCATATTACCTAAACTTTGTCAAGTGCTTTTAGAAATCATTAACAATGATTTAGAACAATCATTGTTAATGATACTATAGTATATGCCAATTTTCTCAAAATATTACACTTTTTCTTAATTTTTCTAATCTTTATGTATCAATACGTCTTTCTTTTCGTCTATAATTTCCAGAAATCAATTTTGGAATTGAAATAATAATTTTATAAATTGCCAATCTTATTTTTTTGGAAATTAAATAAGATTTTCGTAAGCGATGAGGGCGTGCAAGTGGTGCTTCTTCGATGATTGCAAGTGCTGGCTCTGGATGTTCTATTTCAAAAATATAATTTTGTCCATTATTATTATCCCATTCGCCATTTTCGTTTTTTAAACAAAAATTAAAACTATTTTTATCCAATAATTCAACCTCGATTTGAAAGCCCAAATCCGTCTTTTTCATTGAGACTTCCGTCAAATTTTCCCAATCATTTCCAAAACCATAATGAATTTTCACTTCTTCGGAATTGTTTTGAAAAAGCTTGCCAGTATATGATATTTTTACAACCGAATTAGCCGTTAATTTATCGGTATTAAAGAATATATTTCTTACCAGTTCCATAAAAATCTCCTCTTATGTAATCATCTTTTCAAACATTTCTATTATATGATGAAAAAAAATTTTTTTCAAGTCTATTTTGCAAAATTAGACATAAATTTTTCCAATGATGAAAAATTTGTCAGTATTCGATATCACAATATCATCAAAAGACTTATTATTTGCCTTTAAAACAAAGTGGTCTTTTTTGTAAATGAGTTTTCGAATGATGAATTTATCATTCAATTTAAAAAGCCCAATTTCTTTGTGGTGAACTACTGCATTTTGTTCGACATAGACATACGAATTTTGCGGAATCGTTGGCTCCATTGCATTATCAAAAACGCGATAAGCAAATGTCGCATTTGAGAAATTTGCAGGACAATTAATAAAATCCAAATCTGAGAAAACGGGAATTTGGTTGTAAACCATATGATTCACATAGTTAAATTCGATTTGTTGTTCCTCCAATTTTTTATCATAGGCATGATAAAGTGGCTCAAAAGGCACGCCTAGCGCAGACGTAATCGTTTTCAAAAGTTTGTGACTTGGATTTCGGTCACCTTTTTCAATATGTGTCAAATGCCCCACATTAATGCCTGTAGCCTTTGATAAATCTGTTTTTGATATTCCTTTTTCTGTTCTAATACGTGTAATTAAATTTCCTAACATTTTTTACCTCACTTCTTTTTTTGTCGAATTTATTATATCCATAAATTTTTATGTTGTCTAGTAGAAATTGAAAAATATATTGATAAAAATTTTTTATTATGATAAGATGTAATAGATTTAATTTTTGAGGGGGAAATAAAACATGGCTTCAGAGGAGAAAGATGTCAAAACGAAAAATAAAAAATTGTGGAAAATTATTGTGATTGCACTTATTTTAATTATTCTGCTTCTATTTTCGACGGTATTTTCTCTTTTAAATTTAGGCAAACAAACCATGGCAAAAGGAGTTAGTATCAAAGGAATTGATGTTTCTAATTTAACATTGGAAGAGGCGACCAATAAAATCAATGAAGCAATCAACATTGAATTGATGTTAGGAATCAAATTAAAACAAGGCGAAAATTACAGCGTCGATTTTGATGTCAACCAAATTCAATATACATATGATATTGCAAACAGCGTCAAAGAAGCCTATCAAATTGGAAAAAGTGACAATGTGATTGTTAATAATTATACCTTGCTAAAAACTGCCTTTTTTGGAAAAAACATCGAGATGCAAAGTCATTATAATGAAGATTCTTTGAATGACATTTTAGATGATATTGCTTCCAAAGTACCAGGTTTGGTGGTAGAAGCAAGTTATTATCGAGAAGGTGACCAGCTAATTATTGATAAAGGGCAAACTGGTATTGCCATCAAAAAAGATAAATTGAAAAAAGCAATTCTACAAAATATTCAACAGAGAAATGCGCTGGAGATTCTTGAAAATGGCGAGGAAAAAGTAATTGAAATTCAAGTGGATAACGTACAGCCAGCTCCGATTGATTTAGAAAAAATCTACAGCGAAGTTCACACAGAGCCACAAGATGCCTATTATGTGGAACAACCATTTCAGCTATTTAAAGAGCAAGATGGTGTAGATTTTGCGATTTCCATGGAAGAAGCAAAAGCAATTATCGCAGAAGAAAATAAAGAAGAATATGTCATTCCACTAAAACTGACGCCAGCTACCAAAACCATTAATGATATTGGCACAGAAGCATTTCCATATGAAATAGCAAAATTTTCAACCAAATATGATGCCAGCAACACCAACAGAAGTGGAAATTTAAAAATAGCAGCCAACAAAATCAATGGCACTGTTTTGATGCCAGGCGAGGAATTTTCCTACAATGAAGTAGTCGGAAAAAGGACGATTGAAGAAGGTTATAAAAATGCGAAAATCTACGAAAATGGTCAGGTAGTAGACGGCTTAGCAGGCGGCATTTGCCAGATTTCATCAACGCTTTATAATGCGGTACTGTTAGCCAATCTGGAAATTACGGAAAGACGCAATCATTCCTATACAACAAGCTATGTGGCAGCAGGACGTGATGCAACAGTTGTTTACGGGGTACAGGATTTTAAATTTAAAAACACGAGAACCTATCCTATTAAAATAGAAGCAAATGTGGGGAATGGAATTGTGGAATTTAAAATGCATGGCATTAAGGAAGAGTTGGAATACGAAATCAAAATCATTCCAGTGACCACGCAAACCATACCGTTTGAAACACAATATGTGCCAGATGCCACACTTGCGCCAGGACAACAAGTGGTTCAGCAAAGTGGCCACAGTGGCTATAAAGTAACGACTTATATTGAAAAAAGATTGGCAGGAGCGGTCGTATCCAAAGAAGTTCTTTCAAATGATACATATAAGGCAATGACGACCATTATTCATGTGGGGCAATAAAATAAAAATAACAAAAAGTTTGAGGTGAAAAAATGAAATCTTATGAAGAATTATATGAAATAGCAAAAACATGTTTAAGCGAATATCGCTTTCATCATTCGGAATGTGTAGCCAAGCGTTGCATGGAACTTGCGAAAAAGTATGGCGCAGATGAAAAAAACGCCAAATTGGTTGGAATTACGCATGATATTGCCAAAGAAATGCCAGCAGAAGAAAGGCTAACTTATTGTGCAGAAAATGGTTTGGAAATTGATGCAGTAGAAAGTCACAGTTTGGGGCTGTTGCATGGCAAAATTGCGGCAGATATGGCGAAAAGGGAATTTGGTTTTAGCGAGGAGTTATGTTCTGCCATTCGATGCCATTCGACGGGAAAAGCGAATATGTCGTTGTTGGACAAAATCTTGTTTGTGGCGGATATGTCAGGCGTTGATAGAAAGTTTCCAGATTCGGAATATATCGTAGAATTGGGAAACCGAGATTTAGACGAATGCGTCCAATATATCCTAAAAAAAATCATTCAAGAAAGAATGGACCAAAATAAAAAAATTCATTGGAACACGATTTTGGCGTTAAATGATTTTATGGAATAAATGAAAAAATTTGAGAAAATATATTCACAAATCGAAATGAAAATGATATAATGAAAACGAAAAAAAGAGGGATAAAAATACGGGGGATGTTGAAATGATATTTAAGGATTATTATAAAATTCTGGGGTTGGAAACAAATCGCGTTTCCATGGAGGCAATCAAAGTTGCTTATCGAAAACAAGCCAAGAAATATCATCCAGATGTAAATATTGGAAAAAAGGGAAATGAGGAAATTTTTAAAGATATCAATGAGGCATACAAAGTTTTATCAACAGCGTCAAGCAAACGAAAATACGATAGAATGTGGAACCATCGTGTTGGTAGAAAAAACAAAAAAGTCACGTATGAAGAAAGCAAGCGAACCAAAGATGCTGTTTTTAGCGACTTTTTTCACATGTTTTTTGGAACAGTGGAAGACACAAAAACGCTAAAAGCAGAAGCATGCAAAGGAGAAAACGTTCAAACCGAAGTGAACGTTTCCATTGAAGATGCTTTTCGTGGAAAAGAGCAATCCATTGCCGTTAGAACGATTGATGGTGATTTAAAAACGTTTAAAGTGCAACTTCCACCAGGCATTCAAAATAACGAAAGAATTCGCTTAGTTGGACAACGGAAAACCCGGAAAAAACGGCGGAAAAAACGGCGATTTATTCATTCGCATTAAAATTGATAATGACCGTAATTTCAAATTAGAAGGCTATAATTTGAGGACAAACCTGTATTTAACGCCATGGGAAGCAGCATTGAGCACAAAAGTTACAGTGAACGGCATTAACGAAGATGTTTCTGTGTATATCCCACAAGGCATCCAAAGCGGAGAGGTCATCAAAATTGACGGAAAAGGCTACAAAGATGGCAAAGGAGGACGTGGCGATTTAATTTTAGAAACCAAAATTATGGTACCAAAGCATTTGAACGAAAAAGAAAAGAAATTATTCAATGAATTAAATGCTATTTCAAGGTTTAATCCAAGAACAATTTAGTTATTGACATAATTCTGAAAATATGGTATAATAATAGTGTAAGTTGAATACATAAGAAAAAGTCGCATTTAAATATGTAATAAAGGAGAGAAAATAATGGAAGAGGATAACTTACAAGGAAAGTATTTTAGTATTACTGACCCAAAGGAGGTTAATACGGTTATCTATCAAATTAATAGAACGGAAAAGGAGTTCTTGAATCGAGCGCCCAAATTTACGTTGGAAAGATTAGAATATTCGGAGCAATTTGTTGGCGAGCGAAAAAAGAAGACTTTTTTCGTCAGCAATCCTTCGCCAGAAGGGAATCCTTTAGTATTTTTCTCATTTGGAAAAGATAAAGTCGTTGTGAACACTGGATTTTTAGATTATGACGAAGTTAAATTGTCTAAAAAACCAATGCCAATGAAACTTTCGACGATTTACAACGAAAAAGAAACAGTGTATAGGGAATTTCAATATACACCAAATATGAAAAGGCCTATTACGATAATAGACCCTGAAACTACGGAAGAAGTAAAACCGACTTTGTATTTTGATGAAGATGCAAACGAGGTGAAAGGAAAATGTACGTTAAAAGCGTGCAAAAAATATTTTGCCTTTGAGATAAAATAAGGGGACGTTAAAGGAGGAAAGTTTTTTATGAGTAACAATCATCCAACTGGAAATTGTGAGGAAAAAGAAGATAAAATGGAGAAATATTGGTCGGATTTTTTTGGATGCAATTTTTTAGGAGTTGAAGTAGAGGCTGATCCGGCAACAAAGGGGATTAAAGTTGTTTCTGCACAACAAAGAAAATTCGAAAATTTAAACGCAACGAATTCATTGACGATTAAAGTGAAAAATAGCCCAAAGAGAGTTGCAAAACAAACGGCGCAAGAATCAGAAGGTATGGAAATCTAATTTACAAAAGAAAAGGTGATAAATTATGGGGTTTTTTGAGAAGTTAAGGACATCCATTCGAAAAATAAGAATTAAATTGATAGCCTATGGCATCATCCTATTGGTTGTTGCTGTGATAGGCTTAGCGCCATTTACCGTGTCTTTTCAAAATGGAATTTTAGCGCAAGAAGCAGGAGAAGATTTTTGGGAAACTTTTTTCACGCAAATGTTTCGTAATATACAACAACCGTTTACCTGTTTAGGAGAATGTTTCAGCAATTATTTGCCTGCCTTTTTAAGTGCTTTAAAATGGTATGTCATTATTTTTGGAATTTTTGCTTTTGTGGGAATTTTGAAAGCACTTCCCAAACATGAATTTGAAGATATTGAAAATGGTTCGAGTGATTGGAGTGAAAATGGCGAGCAATATACTGTTTTAAATAAAAACAAGGGAATTATTTTGGCGGAAAAAAACCGTTTGCCAGTGGATAAACGCGGTAACGTGAATGTGCTAGTGGTACGGAGGTTCTGGTGCTGGTAAATCGGCATCGTATGTTAAGCCAAATGCTTTGCAATTGCTGGGCTCATACGTTTTTACTGACCCAAAAGGTGAATTGTATGACGATACAGCAGGCTATTTTAAAGAAAAAGGCTATGATATTAAAGTATTGAATTTGGTACGTCCAGAAAATAGTGATGGTTATAATCCATTGCATCATATTAATAGTGAAATTGATGTTGATATTATTGCTCACACGATTGTCAAAGGGCAAGATAGTGGTGGTGCTTCTGACCCATATTGGGAAGACATGGGTGAGATGTTGCTAAAAGCTTTGATTTATTATTTGAAAGCAGTGCGTCCGCCAGAAGAGCAGAACTTGGCGAGTTGCGCGGAGTTGGTAAGGGCAGCAAATAAAAGTAGTGGTGACAATTTGCTAACCAATTTGATGAATCAATTGCCTTATGACCATCCAGCAAGAATGAATTATAAATCCATTGAGATTGCGCCAGAGAAGACGTATGGTTCTATTTTAAGTACTTTGCAATCAAAATTGGGTAAATTTGATTCGCGCGATATTGCAGAAGTAACCTCGACGAACACGATTGATTTTACGTCCATCGGTAAAAAGAAAACAGCGGTATATGTGATTTCTTCAGACACGCATACAGCGTACGACTTTTTGCTTACGATATTTTTCTCGCAGATGATTCAGCAGTTGTACGATTTTGCGGATTTGAATGGAGGCGCATTGCCAGTTCCAACTTATTTTATTCTAGATGAGTTTGCGAATATTGGACAAATACCAGATTTTGATAAGAAAATATCAACTTCAAGAAGTAGAAAAATATCGTTTAGTGTTATTTTGCAAAATTTGGACCAATTGGAGGCAACGTATAAAGATGCCCATGAAACGATTTTGGGTAACTGTGATACGCACTTGTTTTTGGGGTCGAACTCGCAAAAGACAGTGGAATATTTTTCGAAAGCATTGGGCGAGAAAACAATTACGCGTGATAACATTTCGGTCAATAAAGATAGAGATAACTGGAAGCAAGGTTTGAGCCAGTCTGACCAAATCATGGGAAGAGCGCTGATGACGCCAGATGAACTTCGTCGAATGGATGAAGATTTGTGTATTATTTATGAAAAAGGCATCAAACCAGTGAAGGCGAAAAAATATTATTATTTCAAATATCCAGAAGGAAAATTGATTAAAAAATATAAAACAGACCATAATACTGTTCAAGTGGATCGAGGAGTTTGGAGAAAATATAATCCGTATAATCCATACATGGAGGATAAGGATAATAAGGGAGGAAATCCTCAAAGCTTAGAAAATTTAGATGATTTGTTTAAAGATGAAGATACAGGTTTGAAAACAGATGAAAACCCAGCGGGCAAACTTCCTGTGGATTCAAATTTGGAGGATCAGAAAAAGGAGGACGAATTGACAGATATTCAAAAAGAATTAGAAGCCAAATTCGATGAATTATTTGGCAGTTTAGATGATTAAAAATAAAACGAAGGACGCTATTCGGCGTCCTTGTTTTGTGACAGAATGATAATATTTTATAAAATTTTTTTGCAAATGTAGAATTTTTATAAAAAATATGATACAATATATTAAGAATAAGAAAGAGGTACTTATGCAAAAATTAAATATAGATGTTATAAAACAGATGGTAAAAAAAAGAAAGATTAGATGGTCAAATCATGTTATAATTAGGTTGTTTCAAAGGAACATAAGTCAATTAGATGTTGAAAATGCTCTTTTAAATGGAGAAATAATAGAAGAATATGAAAATGATTATCCCTATCCGAGTTGCTTGATTTATGGAATTAATTTAAAGAATGAAGTTTTACATATTGTATGTGGAGCGAACGATATAGATTTATGGATTATTACTGCTTATTATCCTGACAATATAAAATGGGAAAAAGATTTGAAGACGAGAAAGGAGATAAAATGATATGAATTGTTTTATGTGTAAAGGTGATTTAGAAAATAAAAACACAACATTCATGGTAGAATTAGGAAATTGTATTGTTATTATAAAAAATGTACCTTCTCAAGTTTGTAGACAATGTGGAGAAGTTTCTTATAGCAATGAAGTTGCTAAGCAACTAGAAAAATTAGTCAATTCGGTAAGAAATGCAATTACGGAAATCACAGTAATTAATTATACTGAAAAGGTTGCATAAAATAAAAAACGAAGGACGCTATTCGGCGTCCTTGTTTTGTGCTTATTTAGGGTATTAGTCTGTCTTAAGATTCATAATCCCAATTCCAGCATTTTTGCTGAGTCAAAGCATCATTGACGAGTTCTGAAAGTTCTTCTACTTCAGCAGGACTAATGATATCTGCTTCCCATTCTGTCGAAAGATTAAGCTGATTTGTTTGAGAAAGATAAAAGCAAATACTAGGCAAAAGACTTTCTTTTGGGAATAAAGTTATTTCATAAGATAATCTACCAAGTGATTGGCATGTTAATGAGATATCTAAAAGTCCCATATTGGTTTGAATATTATAAAATCTTTTCATTGTAAGCACCTCCTAAGATGTTGGATTAACTGTGACACAATTATTATACTATATTTTACATAAAATGTCAAGTGGAATATTTTTAAAAAGTTTATAATATGACATGATTTTGTCATATTATATGATATAATCATTTGGGGTGAAAAAATGAAAACGAATCGATTATTTGAAATTGTTTATTTATTATTAGAAAGAAAAAATGTGACAGCGCAAGAATTGGCAGAAAAATTTGAAGTATCTACACGAACCATTTATCGTGATATAGAAATCCTAAGCAGTGCACATATTCCGATTTATGCAGACAAAGGAAAAGGTGGCGGAATTCGTTTATTGGATGATTATGTGTTGGATAAAACAATTCTTTCAGAACAGGAACAAAATGAAATTTTATTTGCTTTGCAAAGCATGGAAAAAATGAGTTATCAAGAAGGACAAGCTGTTTTAGATAAAATGAGTACATTTTTTCAGAAAAATCAAACCAATTGGATTGAAATTGATTTGTCAAGTTGGGTAAATTACGCAGAACAAGATGAAAATTTTGCATTAATTAAAGAGGCTGTGTTGACGCGCAAAGTGTTGCAATTCTTATATTTCAATTCCAATGGCGAAGAAAAAATGAGAATAGCTGAGCCACTGCAAATTTATTTTAAAGATAAAGCATGGTACTTGAAAGCATTTGCAAAAGACAGGCAGGATTACCGTTTTTTCAAAATAGCTAGAATGCGAAACATCGAAATTTTGGAAGAAACATTTGAAAGAGAATTGCCTCACACGATTCAAAGAGAGCCAAGTTTTAAAACTGTTAAGTTGGTGTTAGAAATTTCTAGAAAAATGGCGTATCGCGTATATGACGAATTTGAGAGAGAAAATATCATGCAAAAGTCGAACGGAGATTTTGTGGTAGAAGTGGAGTTCCCAGAAAACGAGTGGGTGTATGGCTATATTTTGTCATTTGGGGAATATGCAAAGGTCATTTCGCCAGATTATGTGAGAAATGAGATGAAAAAGAAAGTGAAAAGAACTTTGAAAAATTATTGATAATATGACATACTGATGTCATATTTAGTTTGGTAGAATGACAGCAGGAGGTAGAAAGATGGAATATGAAATGGTAGAATTAGAGGAAAAAATCGTGCAAGGAATTGGTCTGAAAACCACGAATGAAGGTGGAAAATCGATGCAGGATATTGGAAAGATGTGGCAACATTTTTTTGCAGATGGAATTTATCAGAAAGTTTCCAATAAGGTTAATCATAAAACAATTGGCTTGTACACAGATTATGAAGGAGATTACACAAAGCCGTATTATTTCATGGCAGGGGTCCAGGTAGGGGCACGGGGCATTGTGCCCTGGTCTAGAGAATGTGGACCCAAAAATCATTCCAAAAGGAAAATATGCTAAATTTGTGATAATTGGTGATGTGCAAAAATCAGTTGGCGAGGCTTGGCAGAAAATTTGGCAAATGGATTTGAAACGAAAATATACAGGCGATTTTGAAGAGTATCAAAACAATTCAGAAGACATGCAACAGCAAGAAATTCATATTTATATTGCCATTGAAGATTAATGTAGGGGTCGGTCTTGACCGACCCAAAATGAGAAAGATATCAATTTATAATATGACATAAAAATGTCATATTATAAAAATAGGAGAGGAAAATGGAAAAATTAGATTATAAAAAAGAATTTAAAGATTTATATTTACCAAAAGCGGAACCGATGCTGATTGATGTGCCCAATATGAAATTTATTTGGGTGGAAGGCAAGGGAAATCCCAATAGCGAAAATGGCGAATATCAAGAGGCGTTGCAGTTGTTGTATGGGTTGTCGTTTACCATAAAAATGAGTAAAATGGGGACGCATAAAATAGAAGGCTATTTTGACTATGTTGTTCCGCCATTGGAAGGTTTTTGGTGGAATATGACGATAGGGGCACGGGGCACCGTGCCCATGCTATATAGACAAAGAAAAATTTAGATGGATTTCGCTCATAAGGCAACCAGAGTTTGTGACAAAAGAGGTTTTTGATTGGGCTTGTGAAGAAGTAAAAAATAAGAAAAATTTCGAAACCAAAAAGGCAGAATTTGGCGAGATAAAAGAAGGCTTGTGTGTACAAATGATGCACATTGGTTCATATGATGATGAGCCAAAAACGCTTGAAAAAATGAAAGAATATATTCAGATGAATCATTTGAAAAATGACATTGGAAATGTTCAAAATGGATTTGTTAGAAGACATCATGAAATTTATTTGTCAGACCCAAGAAAAACGAAAATCGAAAATTTAAAAACAGTAATAAGAATTCCAGTGAAAAAGGAGAAATAAAATGAATGATTATATTAATTTGACATTAGAAAATTTGGAAAATGAGCATTTGTGTTGTGCGATTTCGGATAAGAAACATCAAAATGGCGTGAATTTGAAAAAGGAATGGTTGCGTGAAAGAATTCCAGAAGGGCACGTTTTTCGAAAATTAAAGGCACAAGGAAAAGTTTTTATTGAGTATGCGCCATTGGAAAAAGCGTGGTGTCCTGTGAGTGGAAAGAATTTTATGTATATTTATTGTTTATGGGTGGCAGGCAGTTTTAAAGGAAATGGCTATGGGGAGGAATTGCTGGAATATGCCATAGAAGATAGCAAAAGACAGGGGAAAAATGGGATTTGTACGATTGTTTCAAAAAAGAAAAAGCCATTTTTGGGAGAAAAGAAATTTTTTCAAAAATATGGATTTGAGGTAGTGGATGCAATTGAGGATTATGAATTATTGGCATTGAGTTTTGGAGAAGATAAACCAAGATTTAATGAAACGTCCAGAAAAATGGAAATTGAAAGTCCAGAACTTACGATTTATTATAGTCAGCAATGCCCATTTACAGCGAATTGTGTTAAGGAAATTGAGGAATATGCGCAAGAGAGAAAAATGAAAATTAATTTGATAAAGATTGATACTTTGGAGAAGGCGAAAAATGTGCCATGTATTTTTAATAATTGGGCGAATTTTAAAGACGGAAAGTTTTTGTCAAATACTTTACTCAATAAAAATATGCTGGATAAATTTTGTTAAGAATGGTCAAAAATTATAATATGACATTTTTATGTCATATTTAAAAATTTGAAATTAAGAATGAAAATTGACAATTAAGATTTATTAAGTTGATTAGTTGTTGTAATATAAAGATTTTTCTTCTAATAATTTAAAGTTACAAGCAATTGTTTTTAAAAAGTTATTTTTATGTTTTGTGACTGCTTGGTACATTTTTTGTGCTTTTTTGTAAATTTCTTCTTTGTTGGAATTAACATATCGATATTCTGCAGATATTAAATCTTTATATTTTCTATCTTGTAAATCATATTCTAATGGTTTAGCTACTTTATAATCTTTTGGAATGGGAATCATTGACGAAAATTTAATAATGGCTAATGGATTGTTTTTTCTATTGTAAATAAAAAAGAAACTAGGATTATTTTTATATTTTGTATAATGTTTTTTATAAGAATATAACGGCACAAAATATTCAAATTGTTCTATTTTTAAAACAATGCCTAGATATGGTCGACTATGTCCAATCTCATCTTTATTATAACTAATATGGCTTTCAAACTGACTTAAATATTTTATGTAGTTTTTATCGATTGTGTAAAATAATAATTGTTTCAAAATTTCTCCTTTCTAAAAAAGGGAGCACATTTTTAACATGTACCCCCCTTTTAAATCTGCTTATTTATAAGGCTAAGCATTACCTAATTTGAAAACGTTCTTTTTTAGGTAAGAACTTTTCTAAAGTAACTATAAGTTACTTTTCTAGTATATTCATTATAGCACATTTTATTATGTTTGTCAATTGTAAATTGTAATTTTTTTAAAATTGAAAAAATCATAATATGACATTTTTATGTCATATTATAGATTTCAAAAAAACATTTGCAAAATCTGAAAAAATAGGTTATAATAGAACAATCAAGTAGAAGGAGGTCGTGAAATGCTTATTTCAAGTGGTGTTACACTTAGATTTGGAAAAAGAGTATTGTTTGAAGACGTTAATATTAAATTCACGAAAGGAAATTGTTATGGTTTGATTGGTGCGAATGGCGCTGGAAAATCAACTTTTTTGAAGATTTTGTCTGGCGAAATTGAGCCAAACAAAGGTGAAATTAGTCTGGATAAAGGCGAAAGATTGTCCATGCTAAAGCAGGACCACTATGCCTTTGAAGGTTACACGGTTTTGGATACGGTTATGCTTGGGAATAGTGAATTATACCGCATTATGAAAGAAAAAGATGAGATATATAGCAAGCCAGATTTTTCGGAAGCAGATGGCATGAAAGCTGCCAAATTAGAAGAACGTTTTGCAGAATTGGATGGCTGGAATGCAGAATCAGATGCAGCAAAACTTTTGAATGATTTGGGAATTGAGAGCGATTTGCATTACAAATATATGAGTGAAATTGAGGCGAGGGACAAAGTTAAGGTCTTGCTTGCACAGGCGCTTTTTGGAAATCCAGATGTGCTCTTGTTAGACGAACCTACCAACGATTTGGATTTGAAAACGATTAATTGGTTGCAGGATTTCTTGATTGATTTTGAAAATACCGTTATTGTGGTTTCCCATGACCGTTATTTCTTGAACAAAGTTTGTACGCATATTGCAGATGTGGATTTTGGCAAAATTAAAGTGTATCCAGGAAATTATGATTTTTGGTATGAATCAAGCCAGTTGGCGTTGAAGCAAATGAAAGAAGCGAACAAGAAAAAAGAGGAACGCATCAAAGAATTGCAGGAATTTATTGCGCGTTTTAGTGCCAATGCTTCGAAGTCGAAACAGGCGACTTCTCGAAAGAAATCGTTGGAAAAAATTGAGCTGGAGGAAATTAAGCCATCTAACCGAAAATATCCTTATATCGATTTCAAGCCAGATAGAGAGCAGGGGAAAGAGATTTTAGAAATCAAGAATTTGTCGAAAACAATCAATGGCGAGAAAATTTTGGACAATATTAGTTTTACTGTGAAAAGGGAAGATAAAATTGCGTTACTTTCTGAAAATGAAATTGCGAAAACGGTTTTATTCCAAATTTTGGCAGGTGAATTGGAGCCAGACGAAGGCGAAATCATTTGGGGAACAACGATTACGAAAGATTATTTTCCAAAGGATAACAATTATTTATTTGAAGATGATTTGACGATTGTGGATTGGCTTCGTCAATATTCGAAAGACCCAGACGAAACATATGTTAGAAGCTTTTTGGGGCGTATGCTATTTTCTGGAGAAGAGGCTTTGAAAAAGGTGAATGTGATGTCTGGTGGGGAAAAGGTGCGTTGTGTGTTGTCAAAATTGATGCTTTCAGGAGCGAATTTCTTGATTTTTGACGAGCCAACCAACCATTTGGATATGGAATCGATTACGGCATTAAATGAGGGAATGCAGAAATACAAAGGAGTGATGCTATTTACGTCACATGACCACCAGTTGACGCAAACGGTTGCTAATAAAATTGTGGATATCACAAATAATGATGTAGTTGTTAGAGAATGCAGTTATGATGAGTATTTAGAAGAAAAGGAAAAATAGAAAAAATGCGCAAATTCCGCGCATTTTTTCGCATACCAACTACACACATTGCTTAATGTGTAGTTGGTTTTGTAGAACGGCAAAAATCAGCTACTTTCTTTGAGGAATCAGCTCTGTTTTCAGAGCGTTCCATTTTTAATGTTTCAAGGCAACGCTTTTTGGCGTTGCCAGCTGAAGTTTTCCGTGTTCTTTTCGGCAGTAGCATACTGTGCCTCCTTTCTGCCCTCAGAAGGGCAAAAAAATTTGCTAAAACGACAATATCTACTTATATTATACCACAATTTTCATAAAATGTCAAAAAAACAGATGTTTTGGTGAAAATTATACAAAAAATTTTGGAAATCTATGGAAAAAGATAAAAAGTCGTGATAAAATAGAAAAAATAAAGAAGGAGAAAAACAATGAACAAAATTTTTCAAAAAATAGCAGAGGAATTGCAAATTCGTGTATCGCAGGTGGAAGCAACTGTTAAGCTGATTGATGATGGAAACACGATTCCATTTATTGCGCGTTACAGAAAAGAAGTCACGGGAAATTTGAGTGACGAGGTTTTGCGCGAATTGGATGAAAGGCTGAAATATTTGCGCAATTTAGAGGCGCGAAAAGAGGAAATTATTCGTTTGATTGACGAACAAGGAAAGTTAACAGACGAGTTGACAATCAAAATCGCAAGTACGATGGTGTTGTCGGAATTGGAGGACATTTATCGTCCGTATAAGCCAAAGAAACGTACGCGTGCGACAATTGCAAAAGAGAGAGGCTTGGAGCCTTTAAGCATCGTGATTTATTTGCAAAAGGAAAAACGCGATTTGTATGAAATTGCACAGGAATATGTAGATAGCAAAAAAGGCGTTGAAACTGCGGAAGATGCGATAAATGGCGCGTTAGACATCATCGCTGAAAATATTGCAGATGATAGCGATTATCGCAAAAGAATCAAAAGTTTTTGCTTTCGTGAGGCTGTTATCAGCACGAAAGCGACCAAAGAAGAGGAAAAATCGCCATATGAAATGTATTATGATTTTAGCGAGCCGATTTCTAAAATTCCAAGTCACCGCATTTTGGCGATTAACCGTGGTGAGAAAGAAGACTTTTTGAAAGTAAAATTGGAAAAGCCAGAGGACAAAATCATTGACTATTTGAAAAAGCAAATCATTCAAGATTACAAAAGTCAGTTTGCGGAGGTTTTGGAAAAGACGATTATCGACAGTTACAAACGTTTGATTGAGCCTTCGATTGAACGTGAAATTCGCGCGGATTTGTCAGAAAAATCGGAAGAACAAGCCATTAAAGTTTTTGGCAAAAATGCGAAACAACTGTTGTTGCAACCACCAATCAAAAATAGGACAGTCATGGGATTTGACCCAGCATATCGTACGGGTTGCAAAATTGCGGTGATTGACAAAACAGGAAAAGTTCTAGAAACGACAACGGTATACCCAACCGAGCCACAAAATGATGTGGAAGGCGCCAAAAAAGTTTTGAAGAATTTGATTCAAAAACACCAAGTCAACATGATTGCGATTGGAAACGGAACTGCTTCGCGCGAATCGGAAGCGTTTGTTTCGGATATGATAAAAGAAATCGATGACGAGATTTATTATGCGATTGTGAGCGAAGCTGGCGCGTCTGTGTATTCTGCTTCCAAACTTGCAACAGAGGAATATCCGGATATTAATGTGTCGCTTCGTGGTGCGATTTCGATTGCACGACGTTTGCAAGACCCGCTTTCTGAATTGGTCAAGATTGACCCAAAATCCATTGGGGTGGGGCAATATCAGCATGATGTCAACCAAAAGAAGTTGAGCGAAAGTTTGACAGGTGTTGTGGAAGATGCCGTTAACTCAGTTGGCGTGGATGTCAATACGGCGACGCCATCGCTTTTGTCCTATGTTTCTGGTATCAATGGGACGATTGCGAAAAATATTGTCAAATATCGTGACGAAAATGGGGAATTGAAACAGCGAAAAGATTTGCTAAAAGTGCCAAAACTCGGACCTGCTGCATTTAAACAATGTGCCGGATTTATCCGTATTTTTGACGGAAAGAATCCGCTAGAGGTGACAAGCGTTCATCCAGAAAGTTATGAAGTGGCTGAAAAGTTATTAGCAAAATTGGGATATTCTGTGGAAAACTTGACGGATAAAGTAAAGTTGGAAGAATTGAAAGAAGAATTAAAGAAAGTCAATGAAGAAGAAATGGCGCAAGAATTAGAAGTTGGAAGTTTGACGTTAAAGGATATTATGGAGGAATTGGCAAAGCCAGGAAGGGACCCAAGAGAGGATTTGCCAAAGCCAGTTTTGCGCAGTGACGTTTTGAAATTTGAGGATTTGACGCAAGGCATGGAGTTAACGGGAACGGTCAGAAATGTGATTGATTTTGGGGCATTTGTGGATATTGGTGTGAAGTATGATGGGTTGGTTCACATTTCGGAAATGTCGGAAAAATACATCAAAAATCCGTCAGAAGTAGTTTCTGTGGGGGATATTGTGAAAGTGAGAGTCATTGGCATTGACCAAGAGAAGCATAAGGTTAGTTTGTCCATGAAATAAGGATAATATTATACCACATTTACATAAAAATGTCAATAAGCTACAGCCGTTATTAGAAAGTCTACAAAAAATTATTATGAATAACGGTGATATCATCTTGACTATGAGTCAAAAATAAGATACAATGATTTCGAATATAAATAGGGGGTGATTTTATGCGACTTTCTGAGCAAAAAGTAGAAACTGAAAATACAAATCACAATTATAAAATAATTGCTGTTGATGATGAAGGCGGAATTATTGATGCATTATCTGTATTTTTGAAACACTCTGGTTATACGATAAAAGGCTGTACCAATCCAATAGAAGCCATCGAATGTGTGAAAAATGAGCAATTTGATTTGATGCTGCTGGATTTTATCATGACGCCGATTCATGGTGACCAAGTGGTGGAGGAAATTCGAAAATTCAATAAAGAATTATACATCATTTTGTTGACCGGTCATAAAGATTTAGCACCACCATTGGAAACGATTAAACGTCTTGCGATTCAGGGTTACTGCGAAAAAAGTGATAAATTTGACCAACTTTTGTTGTTGATTGAATCAGCGATGAAGTCCATTGACCAGATGAATACCATTAAACGAATCAATCATGAGCTAAGGGAATCGCAGGAGAAAATCGAAAAAGCCTATTTGGAAAGCATTGAGATCATTAGGCAAACAGTTGAAGCTAGAGATTCCTATACAAGAGGACACTCAGACCGCGTTTCCGAATATTCTGTTTTAATTGGAAAGTATTTGGGATTGCCAGAAGAAGATTTACATACCCTAAAAATTGGCGGACTTTTCCATGATATTGGAAAAATAGGGATTCCAGATAGCATTTTGTTAAAGGAAGCCAAGTTGTCAGATGACGAATATTCGCAGATAAAAAATCATCCAGCGATTGGAAAACATATTTTGGCAAATGCGACGATTTTTCAGGAAATTGTGCCAATTGTCTTTCATCATCATGAGCGATTTGATGGGCGAGGTTATCCAGGAAATTTAGCAGGAGAAACCATTCCGCTTTTTGCAAGGATTGCTGCTGTTGCTGATACCTTTGATGCGATGACATCAAAGCGTTCGTACAGAGATGCACTTCCTGTGGAGGTTGTGACACAAGAAATTGAAAAATGCTCTGGTTCGCAATTTGACCCGAAGATTGCGGAAACATTTTTGGAGATATTAAGAAATCATTATGACGAAATTTTAGCTATTCAAGAAAAGTATAAAACGAGATAAAAATAAATTTATTTTAAAGAGGTTACTGATTTTCAGTAGCCTTATTTTTATGTGAATTTAAATTTGTCACAAAACAGTAACAATATTACATTTGTGTAACATTGACAAAAATCATTGACAAGT
>CANSTR010000018.1 GCA_947649935.1 uncultured Clostridia bacterium | reverse complement strand
GTTGCATAAATTATATATTGATTTTTTGTTGCTATTATTTTTTGAATGGACATTTATAAAAAAACTTGATTTTTTTATAAAAAGATATTGTACAAAAAATCTTTTTAAGATATAATTATATTAATTTGATATAGAAGGTTAGAAATGTATTTTAAATTTAATTTTACAATTACTGCTGAAACAAAATCAGAAAACTCTTCTACAGCCAAACCATGCAATTTATTTCAATCTATTTTCAAATTAATTAAATTCTTATCAAAAAAGTAAACATACAGATATTAGCTTTCTGTATGTTTACCAATTCTATTTTTATTAAAATCCTAACTCCACCACTTTAGTTGCAACTTTTCGGACAAAAGTTTCATCATGCTCCACAAAAATAATCGTTGGCTGGTATTTTAAAATCGCCTCTTCTATTTGCATTCTTGTCAAAATATCAATATAATTAAGTGGCTCATCCCAAATATATAACTCCGCTGATTCAGAAATACTTTTGGCAAGCAATACCTTTTTCTTTTGCCCCTCGCTCATTTCTTGGATGTCCTTCTCAAACTCGGCGCTCGAAACACCCATTTTGGAAAGCATTGCTTTGAAAATGTCTTCCTCAACATTACTGCGTTTGGCAAAATCCTTCAAATTGCCACTTAAGCCTTCTGTAGTTTGCGACACATACGATATTTTCAAATGATTTGCCATTTTAAAGTCACCACAATATGCAATTTGGTTTCCCAACATCAATTTCAAAATACTCGATTTTCCAACACCATTTTTTCCAGTAATGGCAATTCTATCACCATTTTTGATTTCAAAAGATATTGGATGAAAAATCGGATTGTCACGATATTGAATCTGAAAATGATTGGCTACGACTAACACATTTTGTCTTGCTTCTAATGGAACCATTTTTAAAGCATCCATTCGTTCCACATTTTTGAGCAAACTTGATTTCTCGTCAATTGCTTTATCAATTCTTTTCTCCATAACTTTTGATTTTTTCATCATCTTGGCGGACATGTGTCCCACATAGCCTTTATCAATACTAGAGCCAGAATTCGTTGTGTTATATTTCGATTTTTCTACTTTGTCAGACCAATTGGCTGTATTCTTTGAGGCAATTTCCAATCTGCCAATATCCTTTTTTAATTTTTCATTTTGGGTTAATTCAAAATGATCTTGCGCATTTTTATTCGCCTGCCAGGACGAAAAATTGCCTTTTTGAATTTCAATATTAGTGTTGTTAATCGCAATAATATGGTCAACAACTTCATCCAAAAAGATTCGATCATGCGAAACCAATATGAAGCCCTTTTTCTTTTTCAAGTATTGCGCCAAATGATTTCTCGTATCGACGTCTAGATGATTGGTTGGCTCATCAATGAGCAAAAAATGATTTTCCTTCAAAAACAAACTAACCAAGAGAATCTTCTCTTGCTCACCACCACTCAAGGAACAAAATGTTCGATATAAAATTTCTGGGTTTGCTTGAAGCAAATTAAGCTCTTTAATGATTTCCCAATCTTGCGCACTTGGCGTGATTTCATTTACAATTTCGATTGCTATTTTTTCTTTGTCTTTTATTTCAAATGGAAAATAATCAAATTCGACATTTTTCGAAATCGTTCCTTGATATTCATATTGCCCTAACAGCAACTTCAAAAAAGTTGTTTTTCCTTTGCCATTTCTGCCAATTAAACCTAATTTCCAGTCGGTATCCATATAAAATGATACATTTTCAAATACATCCTTTAAGGCTCCATCATAGCCAAAACTTAACTGATTTACATGTATGAAAGACATGTTTCCTCCTACTTAATTTTATTGATTTTTTTGTATGATTTGCAAAATGGTATTTAAGTCTTCTTCTGTTAGACTTGCTTGTTTGTCACCTTTTTGTATTTCTTTGCAACTTTCTTTTATGGAATAAACTTCCTGATTTAAAATTATTTTTTGTGTATCAATTCCATCGCACAACTCAGATTCATACTTTGCGTTTTCTAAAATATTTTTCAAATTGCAAATATCGTTGTAATCGGTTATTTCAATTGTTTCTCCATCAGCTTCAATGGTTATCGTTTTACTTTCTGGCAAATCGTATTGCATAAACCAATTTCCCATTTTCACACCAACATTATTTTCAAATGGCTCATTTGGCGAAACACCAACATATCTAATGACCTTATAACCTAATCCCCAATAGGTTACTTTACTTCCATCTTGGCTAATCATTTTTAGACAGTATTTTGGCTCATGCCCAGTTGTGACTCGCGCAGAATCTGCATAATTTGTTAGGATGACAAGTATTATTAAAATGATTCCTAAACCAATTCCTATTTTCTTTTTCATAAATCCCTCTTTTCTCATTTTTATTATAGCACTTAATTTTTAGCAAATCAACATTTACTTTTAAAAAGCAGATAGCTTTTAAACTACCTGCCTTTCCACTTATTCTTTTTTAACATGAGATTGTTAAAATATTTCCATTGTTATCAAAAATTGCAAACTCATCTTTTCCATAAAATGTTTTATGAAGTTCCTTTGCGATTTGAACTTTGTTTTTTAATTCCCCATACAACAAGCTAACATCTTGTACTGTAATAAATAACGTAAACGTTGGGATGATTTCATCTGTTTTTAAGCTTGCATATTCTTCGATTAAGTTTTCTTGCTCTTGAAACATAATCGAAATTTTATCTCGATTCATAATTGCAAAATTTAGTTTTTCTCCTTCTTCTGGAACACTTAAAATTTTTTGAAATCCCAATTTTTCCTCATAAAATTTTATTGTTTCTTTTACATTTTTTACCATAATATTGGTAGTGATTGTTTCATACATATTTTTTACCTCCCTTATTATGATACAAAATCAACCGTTATTTGTATTGTAAAAAACGGACAATTTATGCTTGATATTGTTGCATCAACTTTAAGGGAGATATTCCAGTATATCTTTTTATCTCTTTTATAAAATGCGACTGGTCATAAAATCCACACTGCATTGCAATATCTACTAAGTTTATGTTTTGTTCTAATAATAAAGTCAGACATAAATGCAACCTCACTATATTTAACAATACTTTTGGCGATACGCCATAATTCTTCTTGAAAACTCGAAATAATTGTCTTTCATTATAACCCAATTTTTCAGCAATCTTGATAACATTTTGCTCGTTCGGATTTCGGTACAATTCATTTACAATCGCAACAAAATCTTTTTTTGGCTTGCTTTCTATTTTCTTTAATAAATACTTTTTTAAACATTCTATTCTTTTTGGTGTATGATTCAATGATAAAATTTCTGCCAAATTAAAATCTTTTTCTATCTCAGAAAAAGGAATCATTTGGTCCATGATTTTATCCGCATCTATTTGAAAAAAAGAATAGAAACTCCCTGGCTTTAATCTGACCCCCATATAATCTATTTTTTGGCTTAACTGAAAGTCTTCTGTTTCCTTGCTAAATCCAGCAAAACAAATGGTATGATTGACAAAATCGATAACAATATCAATACAGGCATCTGGTAAAATCTGGTTAGATATGTTTTTATCTAGACGCTGTTTGGATTTCATTTCCCAAATGCACATGCAATAATCTTCCAGTTCTTTTAGATTATATTCTGTATATTCTATATATTTTTTAAATTCCTTATCTAGCAAATATGGTATTTGTTTTGGAAAATACATCCCATTTTCTACATTATCCAATTTAAAAATATCTCCCTAATTTCATCATTATTTTCAATATAATCAAACAATATATCTGTCATACCTTTATAATTGACTGGCTGATGCAGTAACATTTTTTTCAAAAAAAAGGTTGTTTCAATTGCGCTTACTTGTATTCCTTTTTCATTTAATTCTTTCATTTTCTGAGTTGTAAGTTTATAAGAATCCCCCTCACTATAGGGTCTATTTATATTATGTAATTCTCTATTGCCATGAATCAATGTACAAATTGAAACATGATTTTTTATGAAATACTGCATCATCTCATCTGTCATTAATGTTAAATTTGAAACCAAATTATATTCAATTTCCTATTTTTGAACTATTAAGGAATCCTTAATAGTTCGATTTCATTGATTTTTTCTCTATAACTTACTCTTTAAATATTTCTTTTAGTACATCTACTCTATGTTTAATCCATTTTTTCGTAATTTCACTTTTTAAATCCATATCAAATCCATGGATGGTTCCATTTGTTTGATTTAATTCAACATTACATCCATGACTTTTTAATGTTTCAGCATATTGGACTCCTTCATCATGCAAGCAATCAAATTCAGCGGTTTCAATATAGGCATCTGGAATTTCTTCAAAATTCTCAGCTTCAATTGGCGATACATATTCAATGTGCGATATTAGCTTGTCACCCAAATAATATTTCCACATCTTATCATTTAATTTGCTATTCCAAATAGGTGTATCACTATATTTCTTCATAGAATTTGTTTGCTGTCTTCGATCAATGACTGGATAAACTAGCATCTGAAAACAAGGCGAAATATGCAATCTATCTCGCAATAAAAAACATAAACTTGCCGCAAGATTTCCCCCAGCGCTGTCGCCATATACTGCTATTTTGCTTGCATCAATTCCCGATTGTTCGCAATTTTCTAAAGCATATTGAAAAGCAAAATAACAATCTTCCATTGGTGTTGGAAACGGATTTTTCGGTGCGACTCGATAATCCACAAAAACTACTTTACATGGCACTTCCAAAGCAAATTTTCTGGCTAATTCATATTGGTTCCAGGAGCCTTTGAAAGCGAAACCTCCACCATGAAGAAAAACAAGACATGGCAAGATTTCCTTACATCCTTTTGGCTCCATAATATAAACGTCAATTTCTTCTTCATCATACGATTTGATTTTTCTTTTTTCAATGTTCAATGATTTATCAAATTTCATTTTTTTAGACATTAATTCTAAGAAAAAATTGCTAATTCCAAAAAAATTTTTATCAAATGGAACAGTGAATTTTGAAAGCATTTCAAAATCTTTATCAATCGGATATTTTTTCATTTTTCATTCCTTTCTGTTGGGTCGATGAGGGCTATCTGCCCCTACATTATACATTAAAGATTTTGCTGAGTTCTTCTTTAATATCATCAAAACAAAATATAAAAAGTCCCGCAATGGTAATTAGTGCAAATATTAAGCAAATATACGCCATAATCGGATTAGTAATAAATCCTAATGCTACAAATATACTTGGTAATATTAACAGAAAAATATTCATGACAATAATATTCGAATATTTCACTAAATAACTTCTTTTTAAGACAAGACCTGTGATAAAATTAAATAGCAACTCTAGCAAACAAATACTTGTCACAATGTAATCCATAATAATCGTATTTTTCGTTACAAAATACCAAATTAAGATTAGCACAATCAAAATAAAGCCATATTTGCCAAGCATTTTTAAAACATTTTGGTAATTTTTTAAGATAAAATAAATTACGCAAAAATTGGTAATCAGCCCTAAACTTGTATAGCATGTATATTTTAAGGAATGCATATTATAAACTTCAATAAATCCCACAATTAAAGCAATAACAACAGAAATAAATAATACTATTTTCAAAATCAAGGAATTAGCAGTAAATCTGATATTTTTAGGAAACACCTCATTTTCGCACTCTCCTACCAATTGATTTTGGCACAATGGACATAATTTTTCACTTGTATTAAACTCAATTTTACAACTATTACATTTTTTCATCTAATCCACCTCACTTACATTAATTTGAACATCAAAATCATGGTTAGAAAAAAATCGGCAAAAGTTTTTAATCACGTCATTATAACGATATTTTGAGGATATTCCAATCGATAAATCATCTTGAAATGTACACAAAATAAATTGAAAACTTTCTGTTGATGTTAGCACATTAATCGACTGGATTTTTTCAGCAATTTTCTCGTCCATTTTAATCATTCCAATATTGGATAAGCAAGTTGTACTGGCTTGTGCACTCAACTCGTTTGCTATTTTTAAAATGATATTTTTAAGAAAAATTGGCATTACTCTGCAAATCCAATTTTTCTCAAAAGATACCATCAAATTCGCTCTTTCACTTAATTTTTCTGCATTGATATTTTCCTTGAATTGTCTACTCACCTCTTGAATAATATCTTCTAATTTATCTTCTTTTGTTTTAAATTGATACGAAATGGTTGTTAGTCCAAAAAAATTCATGGATGAAGTCGATTTAAAATACGTTCTTAAATCCACTGGCAAATCAACCTTAATCGCTTTTTTTAAATCACTTATTTTTAATTCTTCTTTAAAAGAATCAATTAAAATCGCTACCAAAAAGGCGGTCAATGTTGTATGATATTGATGCGCCATCTCTAAAACTTGACTTGCTTTTAAATGACATTCCATATATCGTGTTTGATTTTTCATTTTTTTGCCTTTATAAATATATGGCTTGACAGATTTTCCATTCCAAAGACGCGTTTTTTTATAATATTTATCAAAACTATCTTCTGCCTTTTGCGCCTGTGAGCCATTCGTAATGACTTTGATATCCTTCATTTCATACTTATTTTTGATATAATTACTAACCAATGCTTTGAAAAATTCAACACTTCCACGTCCATCGGATAAAATGTGAGAAACTTCAAAATTTATTTTATTTTTAAAATAGGAAACGCGATATAAAAAATCTTCTGAGTTATTATAAATTTTAAAACAGATTGGCAAATTTTCTTGCGAAATTTCATATTTTCTATTGGTTTCGTCCAAATAATACCAAAACAGTCCTTTTTTTAAATTCACATTAAAATTAGGATAGATGCTGATTGTTTCATTAAAAGCAATTTGCAAAACGACTTTATCAATTTCTTCTGTCAAAGTTGCTGAATACCTAAAAACCTTCGGTATTCTATGATTTGATATAGAGGCATAAAACTTTCCTACGTTATCTAATTTATACCATTTTCTCTCACGCATCCTAAAACCTCCTAATTTGTATTAGATTGATTATATCATCTTTCTACTTCTAAATCAACCAAAAAAGAAAGCAACCTCAATTACTTTCTTCCTCAACTTCTTCGGTTGGCTCAATTCCCAAATATTGAATCACTTCATTTAATATTTTTCCTGCAACTGGTGCTGCGACGCCACCTCCTTGGTGTCCTCCCTCACCTGTTGGGTTATACAATGTGACCAAAATCGTGATTTGTGGGTCATTGGTTGGTGCAACTCCGATAAAGGATGTCACATATTTTCCAGTATTAACGCCATCTTCCGACGTTCCTGTTTTTCCTCCCACTTTGTAGCCTAACACTTTCGCATTTTTTCCCGTTCCTTCTGAAACAACAGATGTCATCATGCTTAAAACATTTTCTGCTGTTTGCTCAGAAATGGCACGTTCTCCGAAAATTGGCTCAATGTCTTGCACTTCATCAGTTTCCGAATTCCTAATTTGTTTTACCAAACGTGGCTGCACATACATGCCTTTATTCGCAATCGTTGAAACCATGGTAATCATCTGAATTGGCGTGACCTCAAAACGTTGCCCGAAACTAATGGTCGCAAGTTCCACTGGACCAACTTTTTCTTCCGCCAAAAAGATACTTTTCGCCTCGCCATACAAATCAATTCCCGTTTTCTTCAAAAAGCCAAATTTCTCCAAATAATCATAATACTTTTCCACACCAATTTTCTGTCCCAAACCGATAAACACTGGATTACACGAATTCATCAAACCCTCTCGCAAACTTTCCGAACCATGCGGCCTATAATAGCGCCAACATTTGATGCGCACGCCTGCAATTTCAATTCCACCTGTACAACAAAACGCGCCTGGTTTGTCTGGCTCCGCAATTCCTTCCTCTAGCGAACCTGATGCTGTCACCAATTTAAAAGTCGAACCTGGCTCATATGTATCTGCAATTGCTTTATTTCTCCACATTCCCTGCAAACTCTCCGATTTTTGCGCTTGGTCCATCAATTCCCAAACCTGCTTCAATTCCGGATTACTAATTTCGTAAGGATGATTCAAATCATAAAATGGATAGGTCGCCATGGCCAAAACATCGCCATTTCGTGGGTCCATGATAATCACATTTCCACCATCTGTGCACACATTGTCAATACAAACATCCTCCAAATATTTTTCGGCAATTGCCTGAATGTTTTTATCAATTGTTAAAATCAAATCATTGCCCACGGTCGGCTCCTCATAATTTTCGCCCTCTTCTCCAAAATTATTTCCCTTAGCATCAATCATTTTGGAAATTGAACCATTTTGCCCCGTCAAAATATCGTTGTATCTCGCCTCAATTCCGTCCAACCCTTGATTATCGCTCCCGCAAAAACCAATGACATGGGATGCCAAACTCGCCTCTGGATAAAAACGCTTTGTATCCTCATCAATATTAATTCCACTGTAAATATTATTTTCCTGCATCCATTGGCGCAGTTCATCCGTTTTTTCCTTATCCACTCTTTTCACAATGGTTTCAATGGAACTATTTTTGCTAACCCTTTTGAAAATTTTTTCATAATCCAGCTCAAAAATATCAGTCAATGCCCTTGCTACCTTTTCCTTATTTTCCGCCGAAATATTGACAGGATTCACCGTGACTGTTTCTACGGTGCTACTTTTCGCCAAAATATTTTCGCCACTTCTATCATAAATTGTGCCACGATTCGCGGTAATCGTCCTATCTGAACTCTGCTGTCCATACGCTTTTGCCTTTAATTCTTCGCCCCTTACAAATTGCAAATTCGCCGTTTGCCCAATCAAAACAACACTTGCAATCGCAACTCCAATTAATACCACCAGCATTCGCCTTTTTAATTTCAAAATATTGTTTTGCATATCATTACCTCCACATAGTAAATTTATGCGTAAAACATAAATTTATAAGTTTGAGATAACAAAAAAGTGGGAATTTTCCCACTCTAATTTATAACTGTCGGTGTTCTACCAATTCCATTTGCCTGCGCCATCAAACGACTCCACGTAAGTGGTCCCATAATTCCATCTGCAGACAAACCATTTCTATTTTGGAATGTCAAAACGGCATTTCGTGTATTGGTTCCAAATACGCCATCTAAGCCACCTGTAGAATAACCAAGCGCATTTAAAGCATCTTGCCCAACACAAACATAGTTGCCTTTGCTACCATAACGAATTGTTGGATAACCTGCTGCTATTGTCCTATCATCAAAATGGACCCAGCGGGGGGTTAAGTTGATTGGTTCCACATACGTCCAAATCCCCGAACTTGCCGCCAAGTTCCTCATAGTCAATCTTTCAGAAGCAGACAAATTTTGCCCCACATCAAACGCCGTTCCTGCATAATGTTGTGACTGTGCATACCCAGTTGAACATTTTTTGCTCTAATCCATTTAGAGCATTTTCTCTATATCTATCTTTAATACAAATTTAACCGATTTATCATGATAAATATAAATTTTATCGATCAGCATATTTAATATTGCTTTATCAGGAACTCTACTATCTATCACTTGATTAAAATAGTCTATACTTTTTTTTAACTTCTCCTCTTTAACTTTCAAATCTTCTTGTCCTAAATTCTCAATTTGTTTTTTTGTATTTTCGATTTCTTTGTATTTTTCATCTTCCATACTTTTATAGGTGCTTTCTATAAAAGATTTTTTATCTGGATTACAAGAACTTAGTTCCTTTATTTTTTCAGATAATATTACTTTATATTCTGTTTCTAAAATTCTTAAACTATCTTTCAATTTATTTAGATCATTTTGTTTATTTGACTTGTATTCTTCCAATCTCAAATTTGCTATTTCTTGTTTGTAATTATCCTTTAAGGCTATTAAAAAATTTTTTAAACTTGCAAGTAGGACATCTTCTCTTACATTATGGCATACACACCTTGCTTTTCCATATTTTCTATAACTAAGGCATTCATATAATTTTTTAGGCACATATCCTTCTCTTTGACTTCGAACTCTTGCAACCCCTGTAACCGAACCACCGACACTCTGCACATTTTAAAAAGCCACCAAATATGTAGTCCCTTTGTTTTTTGGTATACATACTTGAATTTCCAATTCTTTTTTTCATCAATTCTTGTACTCTCTCAAATTGTTCTTTTGAAATAATTGCTTCGTGATGATTTTCAAATTTATATTGATTTTCCTTTTTTACTTTTCTTCCCTCTTTATGAATATCATATCTTTCTGTCTTATGAGTAATCAATGTTCCAATATAAATTTCATCTTTTAAAATTCTTTTTATCATATACATATCCCATAATTTTTTTACGGGTTTCTTATAGGCTTTGCCTTTTTGTTTTAAATCTCTTTCAATGACTTGTGATGGAGTTAAAAAATGATATTCAGAATTTAACTTTTTACAAATTTTTAACATTCCTAATCCTTGTTCATATAAATCAAATATGGTTTTTATTGTCTCTCGAACAGTTTCATCTACAATCAATTCTCCTTTTTTAGCAGTTTTCCTATAGCCAAACTTAGGTCCTTGAAGTAATATTCCTTTCTCTAATTGTTTGTGCATACCAATTTTTACTTTTTTGGATACTTCCTTTACATACCTTTCATTAAACCAGGTAGAAAGTCCTAATAAATCATCATCTCCTTCTAATAAATTGAAATCTCCAAAAGTATCTTTTGTTAGTATTAAATTCACATTTCGCTCTTTCAGTTCGTCGATAAATGTAAGTGTTCTGCTACCTTTACGGCCTATTCTTGATAAGTCTTTTGCTAAAATAATATCTACTTTTCCTGCTCTAATATCTTGTAACATTCTACTAAACGCTGGTCTTTCATCATTTGAAATATAGCCGTGATACATTATCATCTATGTAATATTCTGATATTTCAAAACCTTGCGAATCCGCATATTCTTTAGCCAATTCTTGTTGTGCTTCAATACTGCTATATCTACTTTTGTTATCATCCTTACTTAATCTACAGTAACATACAACTTTCAATATATCTATCCTTTCCGAAGATAAATATATTTATGTTTTTAGACAAGTTTATATTATCTTCTTTTTCAGCAAAATGCAATGCTTTTATATGATATTTTTGGCTTTTTCATAATTTAAAATTTCTTGTATTGTAGTAATCGGATTTTTTTCTCCACTTACAAATACTGTCACATTTGATTGTTTGCCTTTGAGCTGATTTATTTTTTCTAAAATTTCTTTATTTTTTTCCTCTTGTTCGGTTATATAGATTTGGAACAACTCAACATTTTCGTATATAAATTTTTGAATTTCCAATTTTATCACTTACCCTTCCTTTTCATGTATATTGTAAAATTTGGCTATACATTACTTTTTTAAAGCAAAAAAAGAAACCATACTTTAATTATTTCTAATTAAAATATAGTCTTTTATTTTTAATACTTTTACTTAACTTTTTGCTAACACTTTTGGGAACATGACGGTCTAAATGAGATTTTCTCTTATTTCTGGATTTATCATTGATTTTAAGAAGTTTTCCGTCTGTTTTATAGCTTTATTCATTTCAATTCTTTTTTTAATAATAGAATTACTAAAATGGGAGGATAGCAATAAATGACATTATCTCAAGCCATCATACAAAGAATCAAAAACTTAATAAATCAAAGTACACATATAGAAAATTATCATCAATTAGCAACAAGAGCTGGTCTAAACGAATCAGTCGTTCGTGCCATACTTTCTGGAGAAACTAAAAATCCTTCTACTGAAACAATCTTTTTTATTTCAGTAGCTTTTGGCATTACATTATCAGAGTTTTATAACGACAAATTGTTTGATATTGGTAATATAGAAGATAATTAACTTTTATTTCCATATTTTATCGCACTGGTTTGATAAAATCAAGTCAAAATTGATATAAAATTTAAAATATTAAATAATTTTATTTTGGAGATATAATACAATGGGAACAACATCAAAGTATAATGGAAAACTTAATGTTTTTGGGAATATTTTAAAAGAATATCGATTAAAAAATGATTTATCAATGGCACAATTATCTAACAAATTTCAACTTTTGGGAATTGACCTTCCTGCTCAATCGATTCATTTGATAGAAAATAACCGCAGAATTATTAAAGATTATGAACTAGGCGGATTTGCGAAGATATTTAATATTTCTACAGATAAATTGTTTAAAGAATTTTATAAAGAATTAGAATAAAATGCCAATACAAGTTAATGTATTGGCATTTTTCTCTATATCTTTGTAAAAAAGTATTTTTTCGATAACTTGTAATTTACAAATTACTTGGTATTTTATTTTTCATCTTCTTATAAATTAAACACACAATCATAAACGAAATTATTTGTGCTATTAAAATCCTTACTATTTGCAATTCATCTGCTCCTGTATTAGTTACTATATGAAGCACATTTGTAGCAATAATATTATTAAATAAATGATCACCTATACCAATAAATAAACTACCAGTCATTTTGTATAACATACCCCATTTAATGCTCATAATTCCTGCAAGTACAATATATCCTAATATCATTACAATTAAAGAAATAAGACTCATCTCTCCAGTTATAAATGATCTTAATGGCATTACAAAATGCCATAGTCCAAATAATAAAGCAACTATCATATTTGATTTTAAAAAATTATTCTTATTATTGATGACTTTTAAGAAAAAACCTCTAAATAGTCCTTCTTCCATAATAACATTAACAATATTTAGTAGAATACACAAAATAAAAAATATAATTTCAGTATGTTTGACTTCATTTTGGGCTAAAGAAAATCCATTAACATAAAGTTCAAAACTAGGATTTCCCCCATTTGTATAAAGCGTTATATATTCTATAAAATAAGATATTCCAAAACAAATCCCCCCTAATATTAATCCATAAATTAAACATTTAAAGAATTTATTTTTTTTTAAACCAATATCTTTAAACTTATAATTCATTACTTTTAGAAAAAATAATAATATGATAATGCCTATCAATTTGTGAATAAAGTTTTCAGAAATAAAAGTTGTATCAGTCTTTATTATAAAGTATTCTACAATTCTTATTACTAAACATATCATAAATATTATAAAACTATATAGAATAGGTTTATTTAGTATATTTTCTTTTAATCTTTCTTTCATTTCTTACCTCACTTTTAAATTGTAATTTAGCGAATAGTATGTGCTGTAATAATTGTATAACTATATGAGTTAATAGTTATCTTTATATTATCAATTTCACAATACCAGTTCTTGCCTTGTTTATATATATTACAATTCTTATCTATAACTTTATTTTTGCAATATTCCACTACATCATTCGTATCTAATTTAAGATTTTTCTTAATTCTATCAATACCCATTTGGGTAGTATGAACTTTATCTATATTGGATAATAGCACTTCTTTGTTCATATAGAATCACACTCCTAAATTGTAATTTGTTAAATTTATTATAACATAAAAGAACAGATAGTTTTCTGTTCTTTATACAAATATTTTTAATAATTAAATACTTTTTGTTAATTTTGTTCTTTCTCTTTTTCTTCTTTTTTCTTTTTACTCCACCAAGTACCAGTAAGTGAACAGCCTCCACCAATAAATATAAATACTATCATCCATATCCAAAATTCCATATTATTCCTCCTATTTTATAAACATTATAATTAAATTTATAATAAGTGCTATCATACCTGTTAATATTGCAAGTAAAATCTTCTGATACATTCTTTTTCCTAGTTCTTGTTGCCTTTCTTCATAGTTCAATTGTTTACTATTAATAAAAGCCAAAATTTCTTTATATGTTTGAATATTATTATTTTTTTTGATTTTTTCAACTATTCCAGCAGTAAAAAAAGTTACTAAAAAAAATAAAATCCAAATAATAACACCAATATTTCCTTCAAGCTTAAAAAGAGGATAAGCTGTAATGGCTAAAATTAATAATTCTGCTAAATAAATGTATCCAATAATGTTAAACTCTCTTACTTTTTGAGTATTAACTAAGTTTTTAATTTTCTCAATATCTCCTTTCATAAAATCATCTAAAGATACTTTAAAGATGTTACTAAGTAGTAATAAGCTTTTTATATCTGGATAACTTTTATTATTTTCCCAATTTGAAATAGTTTGTCTCGAAACAAATATTTTTTCTGCCAATTCATCTTGAGAAATATTCTGTTTTTCTCTATATTTTTTTATCCTTATTCCCACATCCATTTTGTACCTCCAATCATATTTTATATACTAGGTATTTTTTTGTCTATCAAAAGTCTTTTACATTAATATTTTTTAACTTTATTTGTTTGTCAAAAGTTTTTTACATTCGATAAATTGTAATTTCTCGAGATGATTATATTATAAATTTCAAAAAGAAGCAAATCATTCAACTTGCTTCCTCTATTGGTCAAAATTCATATTGTTTTTTCTCTTTAACTAGTATATTTTCAATTATTTTCCTTTACAATCAATTAATTTATTCCACCATTTTGTCCTTTTGAATATTACATTGCAAATTTTAAATATACAATAACCAATAATTCCACCTAATAAATTTGTAATAATATCATTTATATCTGCTGATCTGCCAATAAAATATTGAAAAAACTCAATACTAAATGTTAGCAAGAATACCATTATAGTTGTTTTATATAGTTTTCTTTTATTCTTAAAAATAACAGGGATAAAAAATCCTAAAGGCACAAACATCATAATATTCGGTATAACCTCTACTATAATCTGATTTGTATCATCTTCCCAATTAAATGGTACTAAATTTATTACATACTGTTCTGGATGAAAAGTAATTGGTACAAATAAAATAGTAGCAAATATTATTAGAAATATGGAACAACATAGTCCTAAATTACCAAATTGTCTAATTATATTTTTCCCTTTTTTCTTTAGAATCATCAAAACTGGAAAATATAATATTGTTATTATCATAATAAAAATTATTGCTAATCTAATATAAGCTTCTATTCTGTGCATATTTTTCTCCTTAAAAATTATATAATCTTATTATTCTACTTGATGTTTACTATATGTTTTCTTTGCACAAATTAATGCTATAACCATCATAAAAATATAAGTAATTATAGTCATCATAGGTAAATCAATAACAATACTTCCAAACTTATATGATACCATTTGAGAAAAGTTTGAGTATATTGCATTATATGGCATTAAGAATAATATTTTATTGAATATTCCAAAAGCTGATTTTATTGTTAAAAATACTGGCAACATAATAATAGCAATATCTATTACTAATACTGTCATAGGGTTTTTAAGTTTAGATGATAAGAATAAGGTTAGTCCTACCATACCAAACAATACTGTATATGAAATCACTATATTATATAAAAGTGATTGGAAGAATGTTAATGCGTATGGACTTAATATGTTAGAAAGTTGTATTGGTAAATTTCCTCCATCTGTACCAAACATCAAAAATACACTTCCTATTGCAAACATTAAATATATTGTAAATACTAATGTTGCAAATATATAAGATGCGATTATTTTCGCAGTTACGCCTTTACTTTTTCCATATTTTGTAGTTAACAGTATTTTATCTGTACCATTTTGATACTCTCCTGCAAAAACAGATGCTAAACATATACATATAGCAATTACCCCAATTATAAGCATTTCATAAGTACTATATAAATTAGAATATCCATAATAAAAGCCGTATTCAAATGGTGTTTTTGTGTTATTAGATTTCTCTAACCAATATTCTTTTTCTTGGTTTGAATATGTCTTTCCATCATAACTTTGATTTAATTTTTCTTCTATTCTTTGCCCTCTTGTTTCATAAAAATCTTTCTGCTCTTTTAAATTTAGATTAAATAGTTCAGTTATATAACTAGCATTATAGTTTGCATATACACGGTTTATATTTGTTAATAGATTTAGTCTATTATTTAAATATTCATTATATATTTTAGGATTAAAGTCTGTTTCTCCATCACTATTGGTAATAAGGTTCTTTGGATCATTGTGTAACTCTTGTAGTTTTTCTATTTCTTCTATAATTTTTTTGTTTGTTAAAGTTCCAGATATTTCTTTTATTTGCTCTTTCCTAACACTAATAGCCTCTTTTCCCTTATATAATTTTCCACTCTTGTCGGTTGCTAGGAAGTCTTTTCCTGACATAGAAAATAGTAATGTTATTAAAATCAAACAAACTGCGATTACAATAATATTCATCTTTTTACTAAGTAATTTTTTTAATTCAAATTTCACTAACGTTCCCATATTTTTCATTCCTTTCTCTTTTATTTTTCATTTTCTTGAAAGTATGCTAAGTATAAATCTTCTAGGTTTGGTTCTACATTAACAGCATGTAAATATGGTTGTTTATCACTCACAATTCTTAATTCTGTATAATTATTTTCTTGATGAATATTTATGATACAATATATACTATTAAGCTTCGCTACTTCTTTTTTATCATAAACTGTACATTTCCATACCTTACCATTTAGAGATTTTAAAAGTTCTTCTGGTGTTCCTTCCAAAATTTTATTACCTTTTTTCATAACGATTATTCTATCTGCAATAAACTCTATATCTGATACAATATGAGTTGATAATATAACAATTTTGTCTTGTGAAAAACTACTAATTAAATTTCTGAACTTTACTCTTTCTTTTGGATCTAATCCTGCTGTTGGCTCATCCAAAATTAAAATCTTTGGATTATTTAACATTGCTTGTGCGATTCCTAACCTTTGTTTCATTCCTCCAGAAAATGTTTTTATTTTTTGTTTTCTTTCATTGTCTAAATTAACTATTTGTAACAATTCATTTGCTCTTATCTCTGCCTTTTCCTTTGATATTCCCTTTAATGCAGCAATATACATTAAAAAGTCATAAGCTGTGAAATCTGGATAATACCCAAAATCTTGTGGTAAATATCCTAAAACCGTTCTATAATTCTCTCCCAATTGCTTAATATCTTTTCCATTATATTTAATTTGACCAGAAGTTGGTTTTTGAATATCACATATCATTCTCATAAGTGTTGTTTTTCCTGCTCCATTGCTACCCAATAATCCATAAACTCCTGGTTTTAAATTGATAGAAAATCTATCTACTGCAATTTTATTTTTATATTGTTTCGTTAGTCTATCTATTGCAAGTTCCATATATAATCATCCTCCTCTTCAAAAAAACGATAAACAGCTTTTGTAAAATAAAATACTGTTATACATAATAAACCTATCCATACTAAAATACTTGACATTTCATATACACAAGGAAATTTTATATTAAGTATAAGTAAAACAATATTCATCAGTAGAGTTACTGTTATATTGATTATTTCATTTGACTTATTCTTTGATAGTTTCATTACTCCAATATTAATAACATTTGTTATCATAAATGGTACTAAAAAATAAATAATCAATAAATAAATTTCATTTCCAAAATGAACAGTTGTTAAACTTGCAAATACTGTCATAATTATCAAATTTATAATTGTATTAACTAGCAATTTTATTGAAATTAACTCTTTTAAATCCATCTTGCAACTCATTTCAATTTCATACATATTATATTTAAAACTTTTTTCTAATTCCATCATTTGAAGAAAAGCTAATATTGGCATAACTAATGATAAAATTAGTCTTGTTTTTTCAAAAGCCATCGACTTTATTACAAATATTCCTATTAGCAATAATACAAATTGAATAAGAAAAGTTGTTTTATTCATAAAAGGAACATATCTTCTTATCTTTTCAAAATAATTTTCCTTTACTGTTATTTCAGTATTTGCTATTTCTATTCTTAATCTTTCTATCGACTGTTGCTTTTTTTGCTTATCAATTTTAGGTAAAGTGTTTTTATTTAAAATTTCTTTCCATTTCTCACTCATAAACTTCCTCCTTTCCTAAATACCTACTCAATTTTTCTATTCCCTGCTTTAGTCTTGATTTAATGGTAGGTACTTTTTCATCAAGTATTTTAGATATATCTTTAATTTTCAAATCTTCATAATACTTCAAAATAATTACTTCTTTTTGTTTTTCTGGTAGCTTATTTAGAGCTTGTACAACTATATCTTTTTCTTCTATTTTCTCTAGTTCATCAAAATTGTCTTTTTCATAATTTTGATTGCTATCCAGTTCTTCTATATTTATATTATTTTCGTAAAAGTAAGTATTACAAACATTCATTGCTATTGTAATTAAATAACTTTTGAACTTTCCTTTATCTCTATAATTTCCTATATATTTAATCAATTTCAAAAATGTTTCTTGTGTTAAATCATACGAAATTGAGGCATTTCCTGTTTTATAATAACATAATCTATAAATATCATCATAATAATTCTGAATTAGCACTTCTAATAATTCTTTTTCTCCGTGCTGTATTTTATAGATTAATTCTTTATCTTCCAAGCAAATACCTCCTTTCTTTTATAAACTAGCTTACATATAATATAACCTAAAAAATTATAAAAAAGATTTAAAATTTTATTAAATTTTTTATTTTCTATAAAATTTAGTAATGGTATGGAAAAAATATCAAGTTTTTTCAAAAGCTACTCAAAAATACTTAGATGAATTACAAAAAGAAATTAATATACAAAAATAAGATGGTTCAACCGAATCATCTTATTTTAAAAATCTATTTAACACATTTATTTTTATCTATTCTTTTGTAGAATCTATTATTTCTAAATGATTAATTTTTGCAGTTTGTTCATCTTGAGTTGGAACCTGTAATTCAGCAAAATTTCCTATATTTTCAGTGGTACAACCAAATAATAACGTGAATTCCAAATTATCTAGGTTATCAAATGACACTTTATCTAAGTTAAGACCAGTAGCTAGATTAGGGTTTCTCGAAAATACAATTTTATTTTCATTACTATTGACGCCTTTTATTTGCTCTTCTACAGGAAATACATAATTCATATCATCTATTTTTTGTCTCATTAAAATTTTCCATTCATCTCCAATGCACCCATTCTCATCATAGTAAAATGTAATATTTTCATCATTTATATCAATCTTTTGAATAATGAAATCTCCGCCTAAACCACTTGTAGCAGTATACGTTTTACCATCCGATTTTACAGGATACCATGTCGCTTTATCATACATTTCTTCTTCCTGAGTTTTTCCATTTTCATTAACGTTTCTATCCTCAAATATTTTGCTCTTAGTTGGTGTTACTTTTAACGCACTCGTTGCGTTTTCTGAGCTAAGTAGTATAATGAAATTTTCTTCTTCCATAATTGTTTCGGTTTCTTTTATTTCATATTCAAATTTTTCTTGTATTTGTCCATTTTCTTTTACATATAGCCTTTTACCTGCAACACTTCCGCCATAAATCATGTTTGGTATTGAATTATCGTTTCCATCTGTAACGTTAAAGCTAATATACTCCATTGGATTTTCATTATATTCTTTGTAAGTAATGCCATCTACAATTTTTTTAGCCTTTATAAATTTTTGAAATTTTGTATTCGCAATTTTTTCGATGATAATTTTCGTATGTTCATCGACTTGTTGTTCTGTTAGTATAGCAGTGTTTTCATTTTCTGTTAATTCGATTTCTGATTTTATTGTTTTTCCGATTGTTATAGCTTCATTATCACCATTTTCAAATCCAAGTATGATGCCAGAAGAAATATCTTCGATTTCGATTTCTAGATTTAAATGATTTGTGTTTTCATCCATAATATTGATAACTTGTGTATAGACATATTCATTGTCAGAAACTTTATCAACATATTCACTTACATTGGTAATTTCCCTTGAATTTACCAATACTTTTTCAGAAACGTGTAAATCATATCCCATTTCACCTATCTTTTCGATTGGTTTTGTCATTTTTTCAAAAGCTTTATCTTTTAATTTTATTTTATATTCTGCAATAATATAGGCTTTATCTCCAGCCATACTTTCTAATGTTATATTACAATATTCATTTTCTATGGATTGATTAATTTCTACTAAATTGTTTTCATAATTTTGACTTAATTTTAAAAACCCCATTTTTTGCATATTGGTATTTTTACTGATTCCAGCATAAGCAGTTATACTTACAGTACTTGCGATAATAAATGCTGCAACCTTTTGTAAACTATTTAATTTCATTTTATTTTTGATTTCGATATCTTCAAATTCATTTTTCTGGGGTTCAGTAAATTTTAAATTTTCATATTTTAAATAAACAGAATCTTTAAAATACTTTCTTTTTTCTTCTAACTTTTTATCCATCATAATTATTTACCTCTTTCCTTAATATTTCTTTTAATTTTTTTCTACCTCTATAAATTAATGTTTTTACTTGTGATAAGGACATATCAAATATTGTACATATTTCCTTATAAGACAATTCTTCTATATCTGCAAGATAAATGATTTGATTCTGTGGTTCTGGTAAATGATCAATTGCAATTTTTAATTTTTGACTCTGTTCTTTATCAAAAATAGCATCTTCAATTTCTTGTTCATTAAAAATGTATTCATTCTCTTGCAAATAGGTAATTTTCTTTTGCCTTTTGATATAATTAAGTGTTTTACTTTTTGCAATTGTATAAAGGTATGCTTTTAGAGAATATTTAGAATCATATTTTTCTTGATTCATAAGAATATAAACAAAAACATCTTGTGCTAAATCTTCAGCAACATCCATACTCTTTACAAATTTATAAATAAAATAAATTATTTTTTCCATGTATTTGTTTATGATAATTTCAAATGATTCATTATCTCCATCCAAGAATCTCTTATACAGTTTTTTATCTTCCTCCATTTTTTCCTCCATTTGAATATAAGATCTTAATTCTAATTATAATACAATTTTAAAATAGGAAAAGTTGCACTTTTTATAAAATAAATACATCAATTTTTTATACGTCTTATTGAAACCTATAAAAAATTGGGTGTAAAACACTTTTCAAATGCTTTACACCTTTCAACTTCATAATATTATATTTTATTAAAAATTATTGTCTTTTCTTTCATTGATACTTTACTAACTTCATATTCATATTTTTTAGATTCTTGTTTATAGGTTAACTATAAATCTATAAATTGCATAAACTACCCATATAAGCCAAGAATATATCCAAGCCTTAAATATAATGCTTACTGTTAAATACACAATAGCAACTATTATTGCTATTATCCAATTCATCATTTTTTTCTTATCCATTATTTCTTACATCCTTAATAAATTACTTGATTTCATTATAACATTATTATAAAAAAATGTATATAAAAATACTCAAAAAAATAATAAGCCAGAAAATTTTATTATAAACTATTTTAGTGTATATCATATAAATATGACATCTGTCTGTCATATTTAGAACAAAGTGAACAATTTATTATTAATTCTCTCTTAATCGATCTACAATAGATTCTTTATTAAATTCTTTTATACAAAATATTGCAATAATAGACGGTATAACAATTGAAATGATTAAATATAAAAGCATTCCCATAATAGGTAATTTGAAAAATAAATAATTTATACCTGTTTCTTGCATTATTTTCATAATCATAAATACAACGATTGGTCCTGCAATACTACTAACCAAACCATTTGGAATTGCTAGGCAAACATTCTCAAATATAATCATTTTATTTACTTGTTTTTTCGTCATTCCCATTGATTGTAATACAGCAATTTCTCTTTTCCTTGTAACCATACTTGTAATAACTGTATTGATTAAGTTAATTAGACTAAATAATATTACAAATATTGAAATTCCTATAAGTATATTTGAAAAAGATTTGCTATTTTTTATAGCTTGCTCACGCCATTGTGAAAAAGTTTCACAATCTATTTCTTCATATTCTCTAACAAGGTCTTTTACTTTATTATCAATCTCATCATTGTAAATATGATTTTGAGTTGTCACTTTTAAACTTGTTGTTGTATCAAGATTTTGTGTAATTTCTTCATAAATATCATCTGGTAATAAAATCCAGCCTTGTGTTTTTCCATATTTAGAAAAACTCGAATCTCCAACTCCTCCAACTGTTAATTCCATACTATTTTCTTTTCCATTAAAATAATGAAGTTTTATTTTATCTCCAACTTTAAAACGATAACCAAATATTTCTTCAAATACATCATTATAGGCAATATAGATTTCTCCTTTGTTTTTTAATTCTTCGCAATTTCCTGTCCCATCTTCTAATGATTTTGTCATTGCCTCTTCTATATCTTTACTGATTGGACTAATCTCATCATCAATGATTTCATTATGTGTTTCAATTTTTACAGTATAAGAATTTTTCGTATTTATTTTCTCTATTTCCTCAAGTTTTTCTAATTCTGATTTTAATTTTGTAAGATTATTTCCATTTTTTATCAAATCAAACTTCCCATTTTTTGAATCATTGATTGCTTCATTAGAAAATGTAATTAAATATTCATTATCATCAAAATATCCATTTCTTGCAAATTTTTCATAATCTAAAGAATTCGCAAAAGTTAATGAACCAATAAATAAAGTTCCACCTATAATTAAGGATATAAGAGTAATTGCTGTTCTTTTTCGATTTCTTTTAAATTGAATTTTTCCTAAAGAATTTGGATTTAAATTTCTGCATAATTTATTGGAACTCTTAATTTTTTCGTCATTTCCTGTATATTTTAGCCCTTCTACTGGTGAAATTTTACTTGCCATTTTTGCTGGTTTTGATACTGCTATAAGAACTGTTATTACGCCTAAAATTATTGATACAACTGATAATTTTAAAACATTCCATACACTAAAACCATTTCTTGACACAAAATAACTAATCATCGTTCCTATTAAAATTCCTAATGGTATAGCAATTTTACAATATTTTAGTCCTTCTATTTTTATCATTTTTTTCATTTGCTTTTTAGACATTCCAATTGTTCTCAATTGTGCATATTCCTTTACTTTTGATGATACAGATAAATAAAATATACTATATATTACAATTCCGCTTATAACTAATACAGCTACACTAAGCCCTATATAAGTTTCAAGTTCCATCATGTTGATAGAAAACAAATCTGCAAATTTATCATTTACATTAATATTTTTTCTATCAATACCATTGCTTTCGCCTAATTCATAAAAGAAATTCTTAATAAATGCAGAACTTGGAATTTTCATATCTTCATTTACTTTTACCAAAGCATCCAGTCCACTATTTTTAAATAAACTTCCTGTTTCTGAATATTCCTTTGAAAAAAATAAAGGATAGTACATTGATTTCCCATTATCAATAAAACCAGAAACAACAAATTTTTCTCCTAATATATCAATACTTTCTTCCAATTTTTCTTCGATTCCAAATTCTTTTGTAAGAGCTTTATCAATTACAATTTCATTCGCTTCAGTAGGAAAATTCCCACTTGAAAGTTTATAAACGTTGATTCCTTCTACTTCGTAATTATAATAGATTGGTTTTATTTTTATATTTCCAACTTCTTTTTCAAAACCTGCTCTATATTCCATAACACATTTTATATTGCTATCTGATTTTAAATCATTTATTTGTTCCTCATTTACATCAGAATATATACAATCTTGCATCCCTTTTATCATCTGACGTTCATAATTTTTATAATTTAATGTGGAAAGTCCAAGAACCATAATAAAACAAATTGCTAAAATAATTGTTATTGTAACAAAGGCGTTTTTCATTTTAGAACTTTTTAGAGATGCTTTTGCAAGACTGTAAATTATTTTTTTGTTATTATTACTTTTTAAACTCATTTCTTTTTCTCCTATCTTTAAAAAATTTTACCATCTTCAATTCTTATAATACGGTCTGCCATTTGTGCAATTTCCTCATTATGGGTAATCATAATGATTGTCTGATTAAAAGCTTTACTTGTATTTTTCAAAAGTCCCATTACATCTAAACTTGTTTTCGTATCTAAGTTTCCTGTTGGCTCATCTGCTAAAATAATTGATGGTTTTGAAGCTAAAGCTCTTGCAATTGCAACACGTTGCTGTTGACCACCAGATAATTGATTTGGCATACTTTTTACTTTGGCTGTTATTCTTAATAAATTAACAATTTCATCAATAAAATTTTTATCAATTTTGTTTCCATCTAATTCAATTGGAAGTACAATATTTTCATATACATTTAACATAGGAACTAAATTATAATTTTGAAATATAAAACCAATTTGCCTTCTTCTAAAAATTGTTAATTCCTCATCAGCCATTTTTGAAATTTCACTTCCATCTATTTCAATTTTTCCATAGGTTGGATTATCTAAGCCTCCAATCATATTAAGCAATGTTGATTTACCACTTCCGAGAAGTTCCAACAATTGCCACAAATTCTCCTCTATTAACTTCTAAAGATACTCCATCTAAAGCTTTTACGAATGCTTCACCACTACCATAATATTTTTTTAAATCTCTCACTTTTAAAATACATTTATTCTCCATTTCGTTTTCCTCCTCTTCATAAATAAATATTATCATATGAATATTTCAAAAAAGTCTCAAATCAAAAATAAATTATTTCAATTTTGAAACATTTGAAAAAGACTGAAAAAATCAGTCTTTAAAGTGGTAAAAATACGGAAAATGTAGTACCTTTATTTACTTTTGATTTTACCTTTATATAACCATTTTGATTTTCAATAATGTTTTTACTTAAATATAATCCAATTCCTACTCCATTGATATTATGAACTTTTCTTTCTCTAAAAAATCTTTTAAATATATTACTTATATTCTCTTGATCAATTCCTATTCCATTATCTATTACATCTATTTTTAAAAAACTTTCTAATTTTTCTAAATGAATCCTTATTTTCCCATTCTGATTTGTATATTTTATAGCATTTTCTAATATATTGCAGATTGCTTCTAAAGTCCATTTCCTATCATACGAAACAATACAATTTTCACCCGTTATTTCAATTTCTATATTTTTATTTTCTGCTAATGGTCTGACTTGTTCTTTCGCTTTTTCTATACATTCCATAAACTTAGAGCTTTCTTTATTTAAAACAATCATATTCGTTTCTAATTTAGACATTTTGGTTAAAGAATCCATCAAAAATTCTAATTTATCAACTTGATTTGATATCACATTCAAGAACTCTTTTTCTTGCTCTTTTGACAAATCATTATTGATAATTGTATCACTATACATTCTAATATTTGATATTGGTGTTTTTACTTGATGTGTAATATCAGATACCATTTGTTCTATTTCTACTTTGGCATGATTTACTTTATCACTCTTTCCCTTTACAACTTCACTTAATTTGTATAATTTAGAATCTATTTTTGATTCCAAAGTTTCTTTGTTTATATTATCTTTTTCATACCTTTCATTTATAAAATTATCAATATTGGTTACCACTTTATCTGTAAATTTTAAATATTTCATCTTAAAAAATAAATAAATGAACATTATAGAAATAATCACGAAAACTACTTGCCACATATTTTACTCCTCTGAAAATTTATATCCAACACCATAAATTGTCTTTATATATTTATTATTTTCATCATCTAATTTTGAACGTAATCTACTAATATTAAGTGTTAGCGTATGTTCATCAACAAAATTATTTTTACTGTCCCACAATTTTTCTAATAATACATCTCTTGTAAGTACAGCATTTTTATGCTTTACAAATATATTTAGTAAATCAAATTCTGTTGGTGTTAAATAAATAATTGTATCTCTTTTTTTGAGCACTCTATTATCAAAATCAATCATTAAATCTTTCATTCTTAATCTATTTTCTCGATTCTGATTGCCTCTATCTAAAACAACTTGAATCTTTTTCAATACAATTTTTATATTAAACGGTTTTGTGATATAATCATCAGCTCCGAAGCTCAAAGCCATCTAATATTTCTTCATCTAAATTATGTGCTGTTAAAAATATAAATGGAATATGATATTCTTCTTTTATTATTTTCGCAAATTCAAATCCATTTCCATCTGGTAAATTTACATCTAACAAAATTAAATCTATTTTATTTTCCTTTATAATTTCTTTTGCCTCTTTTATACAGTATGTACTTAACGCTTCCATTTTATTGTTTTGTATGTTAAAACATATTCCAGCATTTAGCATTTCATCATCTTCTATCACTAATATCACAAACATGATTTTCTCCTTGAATATATTTATTTCACTTTCAATCTGTCGTTATACCTTTTACAAAATTACTGTTTTTTCTTTTTATAAAATATTAATACAATTATAAATGATAATAACTGAACTATTAATATTCTAACTATTTTTTCATAAGTATCTCCTCAATAAATTACTATTTTCAAAATAATTATAACATACTTTTTCTAAATAGTAAATTTAATCTTATTTTTCACTTCCCACAATATTTTCTATATCAGCAATTTTCAAGCAAGCATCTTCTTCTAAATAAATCAGATGCAACTTTTTAAATAGTTCCAAACCAACCCTAACGATATCTTCATCAAAATATTTAGTATCCCTTACAATTTTAGCAATATCATAAGGAACCATTATTTTACCAAAATTATAACCTAATTTCCCTTTTTGATTAACTGTTTGCAAACACAACATCTGATACAAGACCACATATTCACACCCATTTGGCTGTGCCAACAAAAAATCAATCTCACTTTGATTAAAAAAATCTGTTTTCAATTTTATCCAATAATATCTTTTATTATCCTTCATAATATCTTATTCCTTCCAAAAATTTTTGCAAAACAAAAAAGCTATCTAAACTTTATTGTTTAAATAACTTTCTCATGTAATTTCTTTAAAACTCTTACTTTTTATCATTTAAGTATTTTTCAACTAATTCAATTAACTCTTTTGCTGTTTCAATCTGTATCATAGTTTTCTCTGAATCAACACTATATTCATCATCATAATCACTATCTTCTCTTACTTTACTAGATTTTACAATTCTTTTCCCAATATCTTTTGGAAAAACTTCTGTATTAACGTAATTCTTATTAAAATATCCAATTACATCTTTATGTCTTTTAAAATCTATCGGCTCTAATGCTAAAACTGCTTTTATACTATGAAAAATACAATAATAGGCTCGATTATTAGCACCTTTAAATTTATTAGCTTTATATAATATTTCCGCTTCTTCAAAATTTTCTTTCGCTTGTTCTAGTCTATGCTTAGCTAATTCATTTGACACTTTGGGGCTCACTTAATATCACTCCTTCCTTTTGTACATTCATATAAAATGGCAATGCTTGTAACCAATAATTAAATGTTTCTATATTTCTTATTTTTGGCGATAAATCAATCGAAAAATCATTATTCGATTCTATATCATAAGCCAAATCCCAAATTTTAGATTCGCATTCACTCAGTTCTTTATCCTTTAAGTCAGTTAAAATCATAATATCGATATCCGAATGTTCATTATAATCTCCGTCTCGCATACGAACCATATAAAATTATCTTTTTTAGATGTTCACCTAAAATTTCTGTTGTTCCTTTTACGAACTCATCTAAAATTTTTTCTATCTTTTCTGGTACATTCATTTTTTACACCTCCATTCAATCTTATTCTCACCACACTATTTATATTATTTTAACATAAAAATTCGATTGATACAATATTTTAAGGAAAAATTATTTTAGGTTCTAAAAACATAAATTCTACCTATCTTCTAACAAATTTTTGTATGTTCAACTGTATGTATTCAGTCATGTGATTGGTTGGCATGGCCACCTTCCCAACACCTCTTAAAAGCAAAACCAACATAAATAGAACGTCCATAAATTCTTCGAAAATTATTCCACGATTCCATCGTTCTTCGACTAGTCCACAAAATATTGGTATTACTATTCGAACGAAATTCTCGAACCGTTAATGTTCGATTTTGGATATACGGCATCGCTTCCGACAACCCTCTATAGTATGTTTCCATTCGATTTGAATTGTTATTATATACTAAAATTTTTGCCATAAAAAAAGCTCCTTTCATACTATTCTCTATATAATATGAAAAAAGCTCTCATTTGGTCATCTCTTATTATTTTTTAATTTATGTCATTTTTATCCTGCTTGTGTAGCCTTCACAACAACCCTTTTCGAGCTATCGTTCGTACACGTAATAATCGTAATTTCCTTTTTTCCATTCGTTCTTTGCGATGTGCAAGAAACATCTGTTGGGTCAACTAAATATTTATCATAAACCGAATATTTTATCGTTCTACCCGTCAAATCGGTAATTTCAATAATATCTCCATTTTCCAAATTTGGCACTTTGCTAAAAAACTTACTATTTCGATAATTATGCCCTACAATGCAATAATTTCCAACTTCATTCGGTTTTGGTCCCCAAAAATAACATGGCGAAATTTTCAATAATTCATCTGTTGTCGTATTTAAGACTGGATAATGCACACCAATCACAGGAATATCAATCGTTGCCACTGGATAATACTCTTGCCCACTTGGCGCAACAGATGTGTTTCTTTCAATGATTTCTCTTTCAACATCTGTTACATCTTCCTCAATTGGATTCGAATAAATAATTTCATTAGAATCCTCCGAATTCAAAACCACCACAATCGAATTATCGGAAAACTTAATTGTCGTATCGTCAATCACGCTATCTTCAAACTCCACATTCGACAAAATTTCTTGCGAAATCGCCTCATTTTTATTTTTGTCATATTCTGCATAAATATAATACGAAAATAAAATGCATACCAAAAAAACCGAAATAAAGAAGTCAATTTTATACATTCGTTTCTTTTTTCTCAGTTCAGGCGTTATATACAATTTTTCAGAAATAAGAATTTGATTCATATTTTCACTCCTATTTTTTCGTATATATTTTTATTATATCACACTTTTTCGAGTTTATCAAGACAATTTTTATAATTTTTTCAACTTATTATGAATCTTTTTCTCCAACTTTTTATTTTCCAAATTAACTTCCATAATTTCCTTATTCAAACTATCTTTTTTGCGTCGATACAGATTTTCATCCTCCAAAATCACTTTTTGATTATAAGGAAACGTATTTTTAATTTTTCGAACCTGCTTTTGGCATTCATTCAAAATTCTGGTATAACGCTCTCTCAAAATTTTCAAATTTGCAATTTCATCTTGAAAAATTTCTTCATCATTGCAACTTTCCGCCAATTTATGTAATTTTTTATAATTGCATTTCTCATAATATTTTTCTATTTTTTTGAAAAATTTCTCTTTTTCCTCCGAATATTCCAAATCAAAAAGTGGATTATACAATTTTTGCAACTTAAAATAATCGGCATTCATTTCTTCAATCATATCATAATTATTCGTATCTTCCATCGTTGATTCAATGGCTAAATCAATATATTTCGACATTTTCTGCTCAAATGTAGTCTTCTCTTTAAACTCAGAATTTATTTTCCTATTAATGGCAGCCATATTTATTTTTTGATTTTTTTCAATTTTTTCTTCGATTATTTCTAATCTTCTCAAATTTTTTTTATATTCATTTCCTGCAGTCAACAATTTATACTCCAAAGCCCCTATTTTCAGCATATAATCCATTCGAATCTCATCACACACATAGGTAAGCAACAAATCTCTTTCTACCATTAAATCAGCAATTTCTTCTTTTAAATCGTTCAAATCTAAAATCAAATAAGCATATTCTGGATGTACTAGTACCATTTTTATTCTCCTTTATTTTTTTATTATATCACAAAAAAATACATTTGTGAATACTAAAATCCAAAATTTTGCTATTTTTTGGAAAAACTTTTGCCCCTAACTTTTATTATATCACATTTTTGGCTTTATGTCAACTTGACAAAATACTAAAAATGTGCTTACTATATGTTTGGGAGAAAAAAATGTATTATCAATGTTATTATCATTCGCCTATTGGAAAGCTTTTGCTTGCCAGTAGCGAAACAAATTTAATCGGTTTGTGGATGGAAAATCAAAAATATTTTGCTGATACCTTGCCTAAGAACGCTATTTTTAATAAAACGATTCCTATTTTGGAGCAAACTAAAAAATGGCTAGACCGTTATTTTAATTCAGAAAAACCAGATTCTAATGAACTTCCCCTTGCCCCCTTTGGCAGTGATTTCAGGCAAAGAGTCTGGAAGATTCTTCGTGAAATTCCATACGGAGAAACCTTGACTTATGGCGACATCGCCAAAAAAATAGCGCAAGAAACTGACAAAAAATCGATGTCTGCACAAGCCATTGGTGGCGCAGTGGGACACAACCCCATATCGATTGTTATTCCCTGCCATAGAGTGATTGGAGCAAATGGAAATTTGACTGGATATGCCGGCGGAATTGATAAGAAAATACAGTTGCTGGAAATAGAAAAAAGGAAAAAATATGTTTAACGAGATATTGCAAAAATTGTTATTTTGTGATAAATTGTAAAATATAAAAAAATTGGGAGGAAATAATATGGAAAAAAAAGTATTTGAAGTAACAGATGGTGAAGAATTATTTGCAAATAAAGTTTCAGGAGATTGCTGGAAAATGCCCCAAATAACTTTTAGCAGACAAATTTCAGGAAAGTATTATTTTACAGATAAGCGAATTGCCTTTTTGGCATCTGGATTAATTGGAACAGAGAGCGTAAGTTGGGAAATTGAAATGAAAGATATTGCTACCGTAAAAACTTGCCTAACGCCACCTTTCTTTCCTTTTGGTATTTTAATTACAATGGAGAATGGCGATAAATATAAATTATCTCTTTTAAACCGAAAAAAATATTTCCAGTGGATTTTGGATCATGTATCTTAATTAACTATTTAATTTAAAACAGTAGCCAAATTTAAAATTTAGCTACTGTTTTTTTACTATTTTTCAGAATTTCAGATTTTTTTGTTTATGCAAATGCTTTAAAATTTTTTCTCCAATTGAAAAAGTTACCTTTTCATAGTTTGAAGATGATATCGCAACTGTTGAATGCACAGTTGGTAGTAGCCTTGAATCCTTTGATTGCTGGCTGTTTTCACAAAATTTCTCTTGGCTCTTTCCCTTAAATTTTAAAACGACTGTCATTGTAAAGAATCGCATATGTTTCAGCATAAGTGAGAGTATTTTCCTCAATTGCATTTGAATGATAATTACTTCTTGTGATAAAATCTTCTAAATATTGTTTATTACTTAAAATAAATTCTAAAATTGCTATATCCCATCCATTATATACAAAAATGGCATAACCAACCAGTATTGTGATTATGCTGTTTTTATGATTAATATGGTCGAGGTGACAGGGATCGAACCTGCGACCTCATGGTCCCAAACCACGCGCGCTACCAACTGCGCTACACCTCGATAAATAAATTGCTGTTTTATTACAACAATCTATCAAACTATTCCAAAAATAGCGTTGGTGAACCAGAGACGACTCGAACGTCCGACCCACGGCTTAGAAGGCCGTTGCTCTATCCAGCTGAGCTACTGGTCCATAATCTTAAATACAATAAATATATTAACATACAATTTCAAATTTGTCAATATTTTTTGAAAAAATATCAAAGTATTTTTTACAAAATTACAATATTCCTCAGTTCAAAAAAATAAAGCAACAAAAATAACATAAAAAATAGACACATAAAAAAATC
>CANSTR010000017.1 GCA_947649935.1 uncultured Clostridia bacterium | reverse complement strand
CTTTTTCCCGTTAATATTTTGTAATTTTTGGGACATTTTCTAAAGTTATTGACAGGAGATTTTCATATTTTTTCTTGGAACAAAGAAGTCAAAAAAGCATATAATAAAATGAGCAAATAAATTTAAAGGAAGTTTTGAATTATGCAAAGAATTAGATATTTTGACCATAGCGCAACCACAGCAATTGAGCCAAGAGTATTAAATGAAATGATGCCCTATTTAACAGAAAGTTTTGGGAATGCTTCGTCCGTGTATTCCATTGGAAAATTCAATAAAGAAGCGATTCAGATAAGTCGAAATCGAATTGCTGGTGCACTGCGTTGCAAACCAGAAGAAATCTATTTTACAAGTGGTGGCACAGAAAGCGATAATTTAGTCATCAAAGGAATTGCGATTGCCAATCGAAAATATGGAAACCATATTATTACCACAAAAATCGAGCATCCAGCGGTGCTTAACACGTGTCATTTTTTGGAGAAATATATGGGTTTTCGTGTGACATATTTGAACGTGGATAGCAAAGGGAGAATTGATTTGAAAGAGCTCGAAAGGGCCATTAGCAGAAACACGATTTTGATTAGTATTATGTTTGCCAATAATGAAATTGGCGTGATTCAAGATATAGAAGCAATTAGCAAAATAGCAAAACGTTACGGTATTTATTTTCATACAGATGCCGTGCAAGCAATTGGAAGTCTCGATGTTGATGTGAAACGACTGGGAATTTCAGCTTTGTCTGCATCTGGGCATAAATTTTATGGACCAAAAGGTGTTGGTTTTGCCTATATTGCGGAAAATGTTAATTTTGTTCGCATCCAAGATGGCGGTCATCAAGAAAAAGATAAAAGAGCAGGAACGGAAAATGTGGCAGGCATTGTGGGGATTGGAAAGGCAATGGAAATTGCGCAAAATGAAATGGGGGATTATACGAAGAAACTTCGCATTTTGCGAGATTATTATTTCGACAAAGTAGAAAAAAATATTCCATTTATTCGAATCAATGGCGATTTGGAAAATCGTCTGCCAGGCAATGCCAACATTTGTTTCAAAGGCGTAGATGGAAGCCAAATGTTGCAGGAATTGGACAAAAGAGGAATTTGTGCCTCAAGTGGTTCAGCTTGTAGCGCAGGATTGCTCAATCCGTCGCATGTCTTGCTGGCAATAGGTGTTCCAGCGAGCATTGCACGAAGTAGCTTAAGAGTCACATTCGGACGAGAAAATTCGATGGAAGATGTGGATTATTTGGTGCAAAGTTTGGGGGAGGTTGTGAATCAGTTGAGATAAAGACGAAAGCGTGAGAAATTTTGCGAAGCAAAATTTCGCTCGCTTTTATAATGAAAGAGAGTTTTTATAAAAGTAAGGTTTTTATAAAATAGGAAGTTTGCAAAACTTTCTGTTAATCAAAAATTTGGAAAAATTCTGATAAACGCGAAAGGCCCCGCTTAGGGCAGAAATTATTCTGCTCAAGCGGGGTTATATCTATGCTACATCGCCAAACTTCGGGGAATGATTGACGATGTTCTGAAGCATTGCAGTGTCCGGGAACGCCTGCAATTGAGCAGGCGTCGGTGGCACCTCAGAATGAGGTGTCACACACACTGGAAAGTTTGACAGGGACAATCTTTCCAACAGGCCGATACCTTTGTGCCAGGAGATTCGGCCCATTTTTCGGGAGATTCCATACATGAAACCTCCCAAGAAATTTTGGATTGCGGTGTTTTTATACACCGCATCATGGTTCGCACGACCATGTTCTGCATTCTCATGCATGGCTCCTGTGCGAATCTGCACTTCAGTCAATGCGCCCACGATATCAATCGTGAAGTGTAATGACTGATAACCTGTGTCTTTTGGATTTTTTATATAATCCTTGGACACAGGAATGTCAAAACCTTTTTCTTGGCAAAAGGTTTTGACAATAGCAGATAGCTCGTAGACGAAAGGTATTAAAATCTGTTCGTCATCAGAGTTATCATAGGCATAAACTACATGCCTATACCCAATCAAATCCTTGACTGGGTTTTTTTGGCTGGATTTATTCAGCCTCTGCTGCAGGATTTCTCCTGCAACAGATTTCTCGCGTTTATTGAGCTTTTTGAACTCCAAAATGGAGTCAAAAGAGCTCAATAGGAATTGAAGTGTTTCACGAGTCACTTCAATTTCCCGAAGCTTAGCCAAGACGCTCCGGAACCCTTTAAACCTTTCCTGAATTTCCCTAATAATGTAGGGAGCACCAGGGAAAGATTTTGCCAGCTCGGACATTTGCCCCGAAACAAAATCCAAGCTGTCAGTATTTTTATACATGTTCAGATAAACCAATAATTGGTTTATCTCCCATGTATCAAATTTTTCTTTTGTAAGTGGAGATGCTGTTTTCAGCATCTCCAAATAGGTTCGAACAATACATTGGAGCGAATTGTGATGCTCCATACCGTATTGCAGAAACCTATTTTTGTAATAGAGAGGATTGCAGATGATTTCTGCGAACCTCTCAAATTCCCGCGCGAAGACCTCATCGACGAGGCTTTCGATTTCAAATTTCTTCATAAATTTCCTTTCTTGCCGTCCTCGAAGAGACGGACGGCATTATATTTTATTTTATTTTCAAAGAACTTTCTTACTTAAATTGTACCACAATTTACATAAAAAGTCAAGTTGTGCTGAATTTTCTTGAAAAATTCAACACATATTTTTCCATTTTTGGCAAATACTATTTCCAAAGGAGATGAATAGTTTGGAAAACAATAATTCAATTTGGTTGAAAGATAGGGAAAATAGAAGAAAATTCGGATGTTTGCAAGAGGATAGGAAAGTCGATGTTTGCATTGTTGGTGGCGGGATTACAGGGATTTCGTGTGCGTATGATTTGAGCAAAGAAGGTTTAAAAGTGGCGGTGCTTGAAAAAGATGAAATTTGCTCCAAAACATCTGGCAGAACGACCGGAAAAATCACCAGCCAGCACCATTTGTTTTATGATTATTTGCTCAATTCCAAGGGCAAAGAATTTACGAAGAAATACTGGAAAGCCAACGAAAAGGCGATTGACAACATCGAAAAAATCATACAAACAGAAAAAATTGATTGCGATTTTGAAAGACGAAGCAGTTTTGTTTGGACAAAGGAATTGGGGGAATTGCACAGGATACAAACGGAAGTTGCCAGTGCCAAAAGTCTTGGAATTGATGCAAAATTTGTGGACGAAATTGAGGTTTTGGGAAAAATTGAAGGAGCAATTGAGTTTCCGAACCAGGCGCAATTTAATGCCGTGAAATACGTGGATGGCCTTGCTAAATGTGTGCTGGAGAACCATGGAGAGATTTTTGAGAAGACCAAAGTGGTCGATTACGCCAAAGAGGAAAACGGCTTTGAAGTCACAGCTGAAGCGAATGGAGAAATTAAGAAAGTTTCAGCGAAATATTTGGTTGTGGCGACAAGATATCCGATTTTTAATGTGCCAGGATTTCATTTTATCAAAATGTATCAAGAGTTGGAATATGGGTTGGCGTTGAAGACGGATACGAAGTTAAAGGGAATGTATGTATCAAGTGAGGTGCCAACGATATCGTTTCGCGATTATCAAGATGAAACAGGAACGTATCTTCTGGTGGTTGGAAATGGGCATAAAACAGGAGAAAAAGTGGAAAATAACGGCTTTGGAGTCTTGGAAGATTTTGCGAAAACGTATTTTCCAGAGGCGCCTATTTTGTATCGCTGGAATGCGGAGGATAGCGTTGGCTTGGACAAAATTCCGTATATTGGCGAATATTCTGAAGTGCGAGAAAATATGTATGTCGCAACTGGCTTCAAAAAATGGGGCATGACGACATCCAATGTGGCGGCCAATTTGATTACCGATAAAATTTTGGGAAGAGAGAATCCGTATGAGGAAATTTTCAGGGCGACAAGAGTGGAGCCAATCAAAAATCATGAAGAAATGAAAAATATGTTGGAAACGGTTGGCGAGTCAATGATTATGCCAAGGTTGAAGGCGGAAAAAGGCAAGAAGTATTGTGCGCATTTGGGGTGCGAAGTGAGTTGGAATGATGTCACGAAAACGTGGGATTGTCCGTGCCACGGAAGCCGTTATGAGCAAGATGGCACGTTGATTGAAGGTCCAAGCGTGCACGATTTGGATTAAAGAGAGAATGTTTTTCCGTTCAAATATTCTAAAATGCTACTTTCTGTTGTGAAACAGAATTTTAGTTGGTAGCTGCAAAGCATTTGCGTTGTTTTTTGAAATTTTTTGTTGATTTCATTGCGTCCATATTTACCGTCACCGATAATTGGATGACCGATGTGGGCAAGATGGGCGCGGATTTGATGCGTTTTGCCAGTGTGCAAAATGACGTCAAGTTCGCTTATCTGATTTTGCAGATTTTGCGAAAGCACGGTGTATTCGGTTATAATTTTTGTAAAGTTTTTTTGTGGCATATCCGAAATGTAAACGTGACTTTTTTTGCTGTCTTTGAATAAATATGCGGTTAAAACGGCGTGTTTTTTTTCGAAAGTCCCAAAAACAGTAGCTTTGTAATGTTTTTCAATTTCGCGATTTTTGAATTTTTGCAATAAAATTTCCAATGCTTGCGGATTTTTGGCATACAAAATCAGCCCAGTTGTGTTGTGGTCTAGGCGGTGGCAAGGTTCTAACGTATTTCCGAATTGCTTTTTGACAAGAGAGGTAAACGTGGTTTGCGTGTGGACATTTTCGGTTACAGAAATGCCAGCTGGTTTGTTGAAAATGAGAATGTTGGCATCTTCGTAAATAGGCGTCAACGGCAGTTCTTGCTTATAAAGCAAATTGTCTGGAATAAAAAGTGTGATTTTATCGCCTGTGTAGACGGCGATATTTTCGTTTACTTTGATGTCATTAATACGAATATCTTTTTTGCGAAGCGCCTTAAAAAGCGTATTTTTGCTCAAGTCCGGAAATTGAGCAAAGATACAATCCGCTAGCTTTTTTTGATTCCATTTTTTGGTTACTGTAAATTCTTTCATAAAAATATTATAGGTGATAATCAGAAAAAAATCAAGCAAAAATAATTTTTTGAAAAAGTACTTGATTTTTTTTGGATAATATAGTAAAATAGAAATGTTAAAAATACCATTTACTTGGATTAAGGGAAAAAACCTACCTTAAACTCAGTTTGTGGCAAATTGATAAAAAATAGGAGGAATTGATTATGACAAAGGAAAGAAAACAAGAAATTATTAATTTGTATAAAAGGGATGAGAACGATACTGGTTCACCAGAAGTTCAAATTGCACTTTTAACAGAAAGAATTACGGAATTAACAGAACACTTGAAAGTTCACCAAAAAGATAATCACTCAAGAAGAGGATTATTGAAAATGGTTGGTCAAAGAAGAAGTTTGCTAAAATATTTAGCAAAAAAAGATGTCAATCGTTATAGAGAAATATCTGAAAAATTGTCAATTAGAAAAACGGTATAAAATTTTAAAAAATAGCTTGACAAAAAAAGAAAAAATAGATATACTATGAAGAAATAGGAAATTTAACATTTAAAAATTAAAAAAAGTAGATAGCGGGTCGGCTATCTACTTTTTTTGGGTTACAATAAAGACTTAATTTTAGTTCTTGAATAAGTAAATATTTTAATGTTAAAGAACTTTAATGTCAAGCTGAACACCGCCCAACCTCCATAAAATACAGCATGCAAAAAGAAGATTTTATAAAATTTTAATTTTTGGAAAAAACTTTTGAATAAAAGTTTTTTTGAAAAAACTATAATTGTAGATATTATAACATAGAGGTTTGCAAAAAGCAAGAAAAATAAAAAAGATTAACAATAATGTATTGTCAATCTTTTTATTTTACGATATAATCAATAAAAATAGGAGAAATGGAATGGAACATTATTTCGAAAATTTAGAAGAAAAAATAAAACATTATTTTCATATTTTGTCAGAGCAAGTTCCGGAATTTCTAGGGGATTATATTGACACGCCTGCCATGCAGAAACTAAAAGAAATTCACATTATTTGCGGTACCTATTATTCCAAAATGTATGATGAAATGTGGTATTCGCGTTTGGACCACAGCGTTGCTGTAGCGCTGATTATTTGGCATTTTACGAAAAACAAAAAGCAAACATTGGCTGGACTTTTTCATGACATCGCAACTCCCGTATTTAGTCATACCATTGATTTTATGAATGGCGATTATGAAAATCAAGAATCAACAGAAGAATTAACAACGAAAACAATTGTGCAATCCAAAGAAATCATGACATTGTTGGAACGAGATGGAATCAAAGTAGAAGAAATAGACGATTATCATCACTATCCAATTGCGGATAATGACACGCCACAGCTATCCAGTGACCGATTGGAATATACGCTATCTAATGGTTTTGGCGTTGTAAAAAAATTGTGGAATTTGGATGAAATTCAAGAGATTTACCAAAACATAGAAATTCAAAGAAATGAGCAAGGAATGCAAGAACTTGGCTTTCGAGATATCCAAATGGCAGAAAAGTTTGTATCTACTATGAGCACGCTGTCAATGTTATATCGAGAGAACAAAACAAAATTTTCAATGCAGTTTTTGGCAGATTGCATCAAAAAAATGGCGGATAAAAATTTAATCACAGTGGAAGATTTGTATCGTTTATCCGAAAAAGAAATGATTGAAAAAATCGAGAATTGTCCGGAAGACAATATTGCAGAATGCTTTAAAAAATGGAAAAATGCAACGAAAATTCAAGAAAACGATATACCCCCGGTGGGGATCTATTCCGTCCATATTGAAAAGATAAAAATTCGCTATATTAATCCATTGGTAAGCGTTTCAGAAAATGGATTTGCACGAGTCAGCGATGTATCAAGGCAAGCCAAGCAGGATATTGAGAAGGCTTTGCGTTTTAAAACAAAAAAATATGCGTATTTAGATTTTGAATTTACGAAAGGATAAAAGGAAACATAAAATGAACCAAAGAATTAGTAAAGAAAAATACATACAAAGATTTTGTACAAAATGGGTGTGGTTTTCGTCTTTGACAGGCGATTTGGTGTTTTTTGCCATTGTTGATACCTTATTTTTAACCATTGTAAAAGGCTTAACACCATCGCAAATAACGCTGTTCTCAACGATACCATCAGCACTCGCCATCCTTTTGCAACCAACCATTTTAAAAATGATCCATAAAATAGGAAATACAAAGTCAATTCGCGTAGGCGCGTTTAGTTTGCTGCTTGCGAGCTTGCTCATTACATTTGGCAATCAGTTTTGGGTCATTGTTTTGGGAAGATTATTTCATGAAATTGCATTTGTGTTTAAAAATATGGAAAATATTTGCCTGAAAAATAACTTGATTTATGCAGGGCGCGAGAACGACTATATTCCAGTACGCAATCAATCCACTGTGGCGTACGCCGTGATTACCGCCGTTATCGCATTTGGAGCAGGAAGCCTCTTTAATAGCAATAGCTATTTGCCAATGATTTTAAATTGCATTCTTTGTTTTGGCTGTTTTATTTTATCCTTAACGATGAAAGATGTGACGAAATATGATGTCATTCCAGAAGAGCAAATTCAAATTTCGAGTGGTAAAAATTCAATGATTGTGTATGTTTCAATTTTATCGTACGCCTTTTTTTATACGGCAGTAAATATTGGGCAGAACAATAGTAAGCTGTTATTGCAGTATGAATTGAGCGATTATTTTGAGGCAGCAAAAGCAACCACTTATTTTAGTATGATGATTGCGATGTCCAGAATTGCAAGAGTGGTATCGAACTGTTTGTTTGACCGCCTATATCGCAAATTAAAAGACAAAATCAATATGGCACTAACAGCAGGTTTAATAGCAGCTTTTGGGTTGATTCTTTTTGGAAATTTCATAACAGGAAATGGAATGTTAGGAATGATGATAATGACATGCGGATTTTTCATCATTTTAGCAGTCAGAGACCCTTTCAAAATTTATATTCAAGATTTAATTTTGAAAGTGACCGAACCAGAAGAGCAACAAGCGATTTTTGCCAATTTAGAATTGGCAAGAAAAATTGGACAAACCTTGCTAGGTTTTGTTGTTTCCGCAGTTTTGTTGCAGGTAAGTTTGATTTGGATTATCGTCCGGAACGTTTGTGCTTTCTCTCATGACGCTAAAGACGACAACGCGCCTATTAGAATTGGTCAAAAGAAGCAAAAAAACCGTAGGGGTTGGTCTTGACCAACCCGAAAAAATAACGTCGTAGGGGTCGATACCTACATCGACCCAATAACACAATCATAATGAAATTAAATCCGCATAAAATGCCATAAGGAGGAAAAGAAAAATGAAAATAGAGTTACAAAATCAGTTAGGATTAGAGCCAAATCCAGTGGCGTTGGTATCGTCAGGAGATATGCAAAAAAGCAATATTGCGACAATTGGCTGGACAGGAATTATCAATTCAGAGCCGATGATTGTGTATGTTTCGATTAGACCGAGCCGTTTTTCCCATGAAATCATCACGAAAACGCGCGAGTTTGTCATCAATTTGCCAAATGAAAAATTGGTGAAAATAGCCGATTTTTGTGGCACAAAAAGTGGAAGAGATGTGGATAAATTTGCTTTTTGCAATTTGACAAAAAGACGCAGTTCGCAAATTTTGGCACCGTATATTGAAGAATGTCCAATTAATTTAGAATGCAAAGTGATTGACATTCAAAAATTTAACTCGCATGAAATGTTTGTGGCACAAGTTGTCAAAACCCATTGCGACGAAAATTTGGTTTTAGAAAACGGCGAAATTGATTTTGCCAAAGCAAATTTGATTACATTTGCAGGCAAAAAATATTTTGCGTCCAATCAAGTAATCGGAGAACGTGGTTGTGGTGTGAAATAAAAAAGGAGTATCAAATGGAACAGTTAAAAATTGCTACTTGGAATATGAGTTGTGGAATTCCAGCGCAGTGGAGTATTTCAAATGGAATAAAAAAGGAAAAAGATTATAAAAAATTTGGTTTGGTAGATGAAGTGATTCAAAAAATAAATCAGGAAAAGATTGATATCATTGGGATACAGGAGGCAGTTAGTTTTCGAAATGGTGAAGAATATTATGCGCAAATCATTGCTCGAAATACGAATTTGAAATATTGCGCTGAATTTGAAGTATCTGATTGTCATTTGTTAGAAAATGGTAATATTGAGGAAGTCATTCTTTCCAAATATCCGATTATCAATTCTCAAAATATCATGTTTGAAAATGTTAATTTGTCTAATGTTGGGAAGGATGGCAAAACGTATTATCTCTTTGATGATGGTTTTATCATGGCAGATATTCAAATAAAAGAAAACTTTGTCATTAAGTTTGTAACAGGACATGCGCCGGCTTTTCAAGTTTTTGGAAAAGTGCCAGAAGAGTATGGTTATGTTTATAAAAGGCTAGAGGAAAATGTGGAAAAAGCGATGAAAGAAAATTCGAAAATTTTTGTGGTGGGAGATTATAACACAGAAAAATTATTAGAATTGTTACCATTTATGAAAGAGAATTTTAGAAATTATATAACTGGTCAAACTTATTTTGAAGGGACGGCGATTGATTATATATTGGCAGAAAAAAGTATTCAGTGTTTATCAAACAAAAAGATAGAAAATAAATCAGACCATTTGTTATGTGTGGCAAGTTTTGAAATAGAATGAGGAGAAATTATGTTAAAAGAAATGATAAAAAAGAATGAAAGCAGAATAGCAAAAGATATAACAGAAATTGAAGGCATAGAAAGAATTGATTTTATGGATATTTTTCCAAAGTCAGAGGAACATAGAAAGCAGATTAGCTTATGAAGCTGCGCCAGATTTTGCAGTAAGCAACTGGGATGCGTTAAAGCAAAAAGCACAAACGGACGAGAGATTTTCGTATATCAGTAGAGAAAAATGGAATGCAGTTGAGTTTAAGACGCAAAACTGTTTGGCGTATTTTTTAAATTCGTTAGTAAGCGAAGTTTATGGAATTGAATAAAAATAAGAAATAAACGAAATGTGGTATCAGGAATGTTACAAAAATGAATGGTTATCATCGAAAAGAAAGGAGCATGATTTGGAAGAAGAAACAAAGCAAAAATTAGTTGTGGATACGAAGTATATGATTTTTTATACAGACAAAGAAAATAATAGAAATATTGAGGGAATTTTGCAAGATGGAGATGTTTGGTTGAATGTGGAATCGTTGGCCGAATTGTTTCAAATTGACCGAACAGGTATTGCAAGGCATATTCAGCATATTTATCAAAAAGGAGAATTGGCGGAAAATTCAACTTGTGCATTTTTTGCACAAGTTCAAAACGAAGGCGCCAGAAGCGTTACAAGAAGTATTGCATATTATAATTTGGATATGATGCTAGCGATTGGATTTCGCGTAAATTCAAAACCAGCCATCCAATTTAGAACTTGGGCAAATCAAAAAATGAAAGAATCTGTTTCAAAAAGTCTTGATTTGAAGGATAATGCTTTGATGGAAAAAGGGCGCTTTCCAGTATGGACAAGATGGTGGGAGTGTATGAAAAAGAAAATCAAAGAGTGGATAAAAAATAGGAGGAAAGAAATATGAAATTTAGAATATTTGAACTAGTTTAATAGAGAAAAGAGGGATAGATTTATGAATGAGAAAAAATATATGTGGATAATAGGTGTAGCAACAGTTATGGGAAATGTTGTGATTATATATGGGAGAAATAATAGCGATCATAAAATTGCACTTGTGGGACTTAGTATAATGATAATTCCATGGATATATGTAATTATAAAACAAAATATTAATTTAAAAATGTACGGACCAGAAGAAATCATTAAAATGGAAGAGGTAATCATTAGTGAGCAAAATATAGATAAATATGCTAGAATATTAAGTAATGGCAAAGCAGATAATTGTGATGAAGAAACACTAATAAAAAATTTTACGATTAGAGTTAGTATGAAAACAAAAACAGAAGAATTGTTGAAAAATGTGAATGAACTTTTAGAAAAAATCGGATATGATTTATCTATAAGTGAAGATGATATATTAAAAGAGGATTATGAATTTATAAAAATTAGAAGAGCTAAAGGTTACTCGACATTAAGACACGATATGAATGTAATAGTTAATAGATTAAATCATTATAATTTAGAAGCAATAAATATTGCAAATAACAATGAAGGCGATATAAATATGGGAATTGTTTCATTTGATAAATTAGAAGAATTAAATGAATTAGGAGAATATGATGAAAATATTGAAGAATAATGTGAAAGAATTGGTAATATGGATGTTTTATTTAATTGTGATTATATATATACCATTAGAAGACGTAACTTTATACATATATGTTGTTGGACTTATAGCAATTAGAATACTAAGTAATACTCACAAATTATTTGGTAGAGTAGATGTGTATTCTGAAAAATTAAAAAAATATGTATATTATTTAAGAATGCTATATTTTATTAGTTTTGCAGTAATGGGAATATTTTGCAAACAAAAGAAAGTGGATCATCCTATTTGTTATATATCTACACTTATATTTATTTTAACAGGAATAGGTATTGTTATATGTGAGGTGCTATATTTAATCCAAAGAAAACTTGAAAATAATGAAGCAAAGAAAAGATTAAAAGAACAAATAGAATTTGAAGAAAAATATGATAAAATTATTTTCTTAGGTGTGATATATTCACTATCAAATATAAAAGATACGGCTTTGATAAGAAAATTAGCTTACATTATTTCAAATAATAGAATTGGAAGTTATAATAGTCATTTTGTTAATATACAAGATATGTTGAAAAGATTAAAAAAGGAAAATTATATAATAGAAGAAACGATTAATATGAATAGAGGTAATGCTAGTATTTTATGTTATAGTATAAATAAACTATTCGACAATTTTGAAATAAATTTTAGATTAACACCAGAAATGATATATAAATTAGATAATGAAAAAATAGTAAATCGTAGAAAAGAATCAATTAGTACAATAACAAATGATATTAATGTTATTAACAATTATTTAGAAGAGTTTAATTATAAGATTGTTGTTTTTGAAAATGATTCAATACATTATTTTGTATTATTAAATGAACAACAAATTGGTAAGTTGGATGAGTTGAGTGAGTAATAAATAAGGAGAAATTGTTATGGAAAAAAGACCAATCAATACGTTATTTATGTTGATGTCATTGGATGGGAAAATCAATAGTGGAGATAGTGATGAGTTGGATGTTGACAGGGATTGGTGCAAGATTGAAGGGGTGAAAGAAGGATTGCATCAATATTATGAAATTGAGCAGACGACAGATTGGTATTCTTTGAACACTGGCAGAGTGATGGAGAAAATAGGAGTCAATAACAGAAAAGAGAAGCCGAAGAAAATAGATTGCCAATTTATTATTATTGATAGAAAACCGCATTTGAACGAAAATGGAATCAAATATTTGTGTGAGTGGGTGGACAACTTATTTTTGGTGACAGATAACAAAAATCATCCGGCGTTTCAATTGTTAGATAAATTTGAGAATTTGAAAATTTTGTATGATGAAAAAATTGATTTGGCAAAATTGATGGTGGATTTAAGGCAAAATTATGAAGTAGAAAAAATCACGATTCAATCTGGTGGAACGTTGAATTGCGAGTTATTAAGAGCCAATTTGATTGATTATGTGAATATCGTAATTGCGCCGATTTTGGTAGGTGGCGCGACGACGAATACGTTGATTGATGGCAAGGCAATTTCAAAAGTAGAAGAGTTAAAACAACTGAAAGCGTTGGAATTGTTGGAAGTGAAACAGTTGGAAAATTCTTATTTACAGTTGAAATATAAGGTATTAAAGGAATAGAAACAAAATATTATAATCAAAGATGATAAAAGAAAAATCCAACTTGTGCATTTTTTGCACAAGTTCGGAAATGAAGGCGTAAGAATGGGTGTAGCGCATGTGAGGAGGTGAATCAAATGAAAGGAAGTGCGATAGCATATCTTGGAATAGAAGTTTTCGTAAAAGTGGATAGACCGATTGGAAGTAGTCATCCAGATTATCCAGATCAGATTTATTTGGTGAATTATGGTTTTGTGCCAGACACAGTGAGTGGAGATGGAGAGGAATTGGATTGCTATATTTTGGGGGAACATAAGCCGCTTAAAGAATATACGGGAAAGTGTATTGCTGTGATTCATCGTTTGAAAGAAGATGATGATAAATTGGTGATTGCGCCGGAGAATAGGGATTTCACGGATAGTGAAATACGTTTGCTGACAGAGTTTCAGGAGAAGTATTTTGAAAGTGTGATTTTGAGGTAGGATTCAGTTGTCAAAGAATATTTGACAACTCAAAATGAATATTATGAAAGAGAATTAAGAAAAAATTAAACTAAAATAAGGCGATTTTATTGACAAACGCCTTATTTTAGTTTAATATATGGTTGGGGGTAAAAAATGATTTATACATATAGCGAATTGAAAAATAATGGATTGGATAATTATAATATCAATAAAAAAGTAGAAAAAAATGAATTATATAAAATTGAAAATGGATTGTATTCTGATACTGAAAAATATAATCAGCTTGAATATATTGTGAAAAAGTATCAAAATAGTATTTTTACATCAGAAAGTGCTTTTTTCTATTTAGGATTAACGGATTATATACCAGGCAAATACTTTTTGGCAACAAAACATAATGCAAAGAAAATAGAAAATGATAAAATAGAGCAAATATTTATGGCAAATCATTTTTTTGAAACGGGAAAGACTGAAATGAATTACAATAATGTTGAGATAAATATTTATAATAAAGAGAGAATGTTGATAGAACTAATCAGAAATAAAAATGTTTTTGCCTTTGATTATTATAAAGAAATCATAAGTAATTACAGAGAAATTGCAGACGAAATAGATATGAGTTTACTTGCCGACTATTTAGAACGTTTTGCTAATGGAAAAAATATTTTTGAAATCATACATAGGGAGGTCTTTTAAGTAGATGAATTTACTAGAATGTATAGACTTTTATTTGGAGAAAGGATATAAAGATGCATATGCCATATCAAAAGTTGCGCAAGATATCATATTAAGCAAGATTGCAAAGTCTAGTTATAGAAATAACATTACAGTTAAAGGTGGAGTTGTTATGTTTAATATAACGAATGACAAAAGACGAGCGACTGTTGATATTGATATAGATTTAATTAGATATTCTTTAGAAGATAAAAGTATATTGTTATTATTTGATAAATTGAATCAAATAGATGATGGAATAAAGATAATCGTGAATAAAAAAATAAAACCTTTGAAGCATCAAAATTATCATGGAAAAAGGGTTAATATTGTTTTGGAAGATTTAGTTGGAAATCAAATCGAAACTAAAATTGATATTGGAGTACATAAAAATTTAGATATAGAGCAAGAAGAATATATTTTTAATTTTGAAGTGTTTCATAATAGTATGACTTTATTAATTAATACGAAAGAGCAGATTTTTGTTGAAAAGTTATTATCCATGTTAAAACATGGTATTAGAACAACAAGATATAAGGATATATATGATTTTTATTATCTTATTACAGAGGGAAATATGGACAAGGTATGGCTACTTAAATTGATTCATAGATATTGTATTGATAGCGATTTAAGAATGAATACGACTGATGAAATAGCAAATGAATTAAGCAAAATATTTAATCATCCTAATTTTTTAGAAAATGTTCAAAATAGCAGGTATAATTGGATAGGAAAAGAGATAAATATTGTTTTAGACACAATATTAGATTTTATCGAACAATTAGAACCGTTAGTAGTATTTTGAAAGTGTGATTTTGAGGTAGAAAAAAATGCATATACAAAATATTTTTTCCGATGGAAAGTTAGACGAAAAATCAGTTAGTAAGAAATACTTACTAACTGCATCGGATAATAAAAATTATAATTTGTAGAGGAGTAAATAAAATATGGAAATAAGAAAAGCGAAAAAAGAAGATGCTGAGCGAGTGTGGAATATAGGAAATCATGTGTCTGAGTTTAAGACAGCGGAAAATGTTGTGTTGTTTTGGCCAAAAGCAACATTAGAAAATTGCGTTGGTGAAGAAGATGTTTTATTTTATGTTGTAGAAGAGGAAAATAAAATCATTGGTTTTTCGATTGTCAATCTAAATCAGTCATTGGGCAAGGCGGAAATAGAAAATATTTATGTGTTGCCAGAATATAGGAAAAATAAAATTGGAACTGCAATATTGGATGAAATTTTACAAGAGCTGAAAAACAGAAAATATAATAATGTAAATTGTCTGGCAGATGAAGCAATTGAGTTTTATAAAAGATATGGATTTACAAAAGGAAAAGATTTCGTGTGGATGGATATGGTATTATCAGATGAATTTAAGAGAGGTTAGAGGAAAAGGATGATTCGAAAAAATGAAGAATATATCGTAGAAATGATAGATAATGGCTTTGAAGGTGAAGGAATTGCGAAGATGGATGGACAGGTTGTTTTTGTGCCAGGGGCTATCAAGGACGAGAAAGTAAAAATCAAGATTTTGAAGGTGACGACGAAAATAGCGTATGCCAAAATTGTGGAGATTTTGGAGAAATCGAAGCATAGAACAGATGCGAATTGTGATACCTATTCAAAATGTGGTGGCTGTAGCCTGAGACACATGGAGTATGAGTATACCATGAAGCTCAAAAAAGAGGCAGTTGAAAACACGTTGAAAAAGGCACTTGGCAGGGAAATTTACGTCGATGAAACCATTCCGATGGAACAACCATTTTATTATCGTAATAAATTGCAATACCCCCTGGGGGTATCTGAAAATGGCGAATTGACGATGGGTGTTTTTGCGAAAAGAAGTCATCAGATTATTCCAACCAATCATTGCTTTTTACAAAATCAGTTGGCGCAGAAAATTGCAAATAGCATTTTTTCATTTGCCAAAGAAAACCAGATTTCTGGTTACGATGAAAAAAGTCGAACTGGAATTTTGCGCCATATTGTGATTCGAGTAGGCGTGAAAACCAATGAAGCCATGGTGACTTTGGTGGTGAATAATTGGAAAATTCCAAAAGAAAAAGAATTGACCAACTTTTTGACAAAGCAATTTCCGGAAATCAAAACCATTGTAAAAAATTTGAATGATAAAAATACAAATGTGATTTTGGGCACGAAAAATAAGGCTATTTTTGGTAATGGCTATATCACAGACAGTTTGCTTGGCAAAAAATTTAAGATTTCGAACCTGTCGTTTTATCAAGTGAATCCGATTCAAACAGAGAAGTTGTACGCCAAAGCGATTGAGTATGCTGGACTTACGGGAAATGAAACGATTTTCGATTTGTATTGCGGAATTGGAACGATTGGCATTTGCGCATCTGATAAAGCCAAGCAGTTGTTTGGCATTGAGACAATTCCAGAAGCAATTGAAAATGCCAAGGAAAATGCCAAATTGAATGACGTGGAAAATAGCGAGTTTTTTGTGGGCGATGTAGAAAAAAAGTTGCCAGCGTTTATCGAAAAAACAAAGGTCAAACCAGATGTTGTTTTTGTAGACCCACCACGCAAAGGTTGTGACAAAGCAGCATTAGATACTTTGCTAAAAATCCAGCCAAAGAGGATTGTGTATGTCAGTTGCAATCCAGCAACGTTAGGAAGAGATTTGAAAATTTTGGAAGAGAAGTATGAGGTGAAGAGGCTTGCGATTTGTGATATGTTCCCGTGGACGGGGCATGTGGAGGTTGTTGCAATGCTACAATTGAAAAAATAGCAAGATTTGATATAGAAGGTTGTAAAGGATTGGTTTTTGTGCTCAAATCGAACGATTAAGGATTCCTTAATCGTTCAAAAATGCGAAAATAAACAATGATAAAACTTTAGAAAACAAGGAAAGGTAAAAAAATTGTGAGTGAAGTAGAAAATTTTCGGAATAAAAAATGTAACGGAACAACAAATGAATTTTCAGTATGATAAATATTATAGGAAAATGGGAGTGTTATTGAATCATGCAAAAACAGAGGAAGAAAGAATTGTGATAAAGACGACGAATCTTGAAAAATTAGAACAATTGTTAAGTAGTGTAGAGATTGATTTTAATAAGTTAAAATGTAATTTTGTAAAGCTTTTATTAGAAAAGGAGTCTGCTAGATTTTTATGGATTTTATATAGTAAATATGAAAATGGAGAAAATTACATTGATAAAATGAGTAGTATTTTAAAACGAGAAAATCAAGTTGTTCGTGGAGGAGTTAATACATATAAAATGAATGGCTGGATGGCACACAGTTTATATGTATATCAAATCGTCAATCAGAATATTGCTAATTCATTAGAAATCGTAAATTTTAATGGAAGTCAAGAAAATAAAAAACAAGTACAAGAACTTCATGATATCTATATTCGATTGAGTGTAGAAGCAAAATTTTTATTAAAAATTTTTACTTTGATTCATGATATTGGAGTGATAGAAGATATAGCATTTCATGATAAATTAGGAAGTAAATATGTAGAACAAGTTTTAAGTGAAATCGGAATGAATCAAATGAGTTTGGAACAAGCCAAGGTAAAGATAGATTTTACAGATTTTGTGAAAATATTGCAGGAAATGATTCAATATCATGTTTTAATAACTTCCCTTTCATCAGAAAGTAGTGATTTGTATGTCGAAAATAAATATAGGAAATTAATGGAAGAATTACCGAATCATTGTGTAAAAAAAGAAATTTCAGCTCTCCTATTTTTATTAGCATATGGTGATGTAATTGCTGTTGATGAAAGTTTAATGAATCAAAAAAAATATCAAAGAATAAAGGATTGTTATCATTTTTTTGAACAAATAAGGAAGAAAGAAACAATAAAAAGAGATGAAGAAAAAGTTGCAATGGAAAGAATTTGTGATATAATAGGAGAAAGTAAAATTCTTACGTTAGAATTGAATGCTATTTTAGAAAAAAATAAGATTGAAAAGAAACAATTTATAGAGGATATGTACAATATAAAATTAATGAGGTATACAGGTGCCTTAATGAAAAAGTTAAAAGATACAGAAATGACAATAAGAATACTGTATGAATTATTTGAATTAATAGAATATTTTGAAGGAAAAGAAGCATTAAAGGAATATACTATTATTTTTATGCCAAATAGGCATGAAAATGATTTTGTAGAGCAATTTAAAAATAATAATTTTTTTAATTGTATTAAAAAGATGAAAGATAATCATGAAAACGAATGCACTTATAAAAATATAAATATATCGAAAAATGCTGATTTAGATGGAAAATATTTATCGGTAAAAGTGGTATAAATGAATTGATTTTTAGGCAAAATCGAACTATTAAGGAATCCTTAATAGTTCAAAAATAAAAGATTTTTAGTAAAAGGAGAATTTATTTTATGAAAGTTACAAAATTTCCACAAAGTTGTTTATTGATTGAAACGAAAGAGAAAAAGATTTTGGTTGACCCAGGCAATTTAAAATATAAAGAGGAATATTTTAAAGCCTGGAACGAGGTTGATATGATTTTAATTACACACAAACATCCAGACCATTGTTATGCAGAAGTTTTAGAAAAATTAAATAGCGCTATCAAAATTTATTCGACGCAGGAAGTGCAAAATACTTACCCAAATTTGAAAATTAATGTCGTAAAAGAAGGGGACGAAATTGAATTAGGTGCTATCAAAATTGAAGTGGTGCATGCGATACATGGCTATCAGCCATTGTTAAAAGGCGATAAAGAAATTCATGAAAATGTTGGCTACATTGTGGATGACGGACAAAATAGATTGTATGCCACAAGTGATACGATTTGCTTTAGAAATGATTACAAAGCAGATATTTTGTGCACACCCGTAACAGGACATGGTTTGACGATGTCAGCATTTGAGGCAGCCTTGTATAGCAAAGAAGTAGGTGCCATTTTGACACTTCCGATTCATATGGATAATCCAGCATTTCCACCAGATTTGGAATACATCAAAGAAATGTTTGAAAAATACGACGCGGAATATGAGATTTTGGAAAACGATGAAACGATAGAAGTGGAGTAAAATCAATAAAATCGAACTATTAAGGATTCCTTAATAGTTCAAAAATGAAATTTTGGGAGGAAAAAATGGAGAATTATTTTATCATACATGGTTCTTTTAGTAGCCCCTATTCAAATTGGTTTGGATGGTTGCATGATTTCATTGAAGATGAAGGAAAACAAGTTTATGTGCCAGATTTTCCGATTGGAGTTGGGTTTCAAACGTATGAGAATTGGAGTAAATTGTTAGAATATTACTTAGATTTAGGGTTAATTCATGAAAATACGACCATGATTGCGCATAGCATTGCGCCAGTATTTGTGGCAAAATTTTTGGTACAACATCAAATCAAAGTGAAAAAATTGATTTTTGTATGTGGATTCAATAACTATTTGGGCATTGATGAAGAATATGATGCGGTCAATAAGAGTATGTATTTTGACAATTTGGCAGAAGTAAAAAATTATGCTGACGAAATTATTTGCTTTTATTCCGATAATGACCCATATGTCAAACAAGAAGCAGAAAAAGCATTTGCAGATACAATTGCAACAGAACAAGTTTTTATGCCAAATGCAGGACATATTAATCGAGAAAGTGGCTATGATACATTTGAAGAAATAGTAAATTATTTATAGATGAAAAGGCAAAATTGAACTATTAAGGATTCCTTAATAGTTTAAAAAAAAGAATTTTAGAGACGAGTAAGTGCTATCACGAAATTTATTTTTATGCATAAAATGATATAAAAATAAAAGGAGTGAGCATATGTGTGGTTGTTATCCCCAAATACCTTATAGAGGATTCAAAAAAGAGGAAAAGGAAATTCCGATTACTTTTCCAGCACAACATCAAAATATCCAACCAGGTCTTGAATACGAAATGAATCCAAGACCGATTTTTGATAATCCAAATGTAAAGGGAAGCCATAAATTATGTAACAAAGTAGCAATTATATCAGGAGGAGATAGTGGCATTGGTCGAGCAATTAGTGTGCTGTTTGCCAAAGAAGGTGCTGATATTGTAATCGTGTATTTGAATGAACACGAGGATGCCAATTATACCAAACGATTAGTGGAAAATTATGGAAGAAAATGTGTGTTACTGGCAGGAGATTTGCGCGATGAAAAATTCTCGCCTTACATAGCGGATTATGTTATGCGTTGTTTTGGAAAGATTGATATTTTAGTGAATAATTGCGGAGTGCAATATCCCCAAAATAGTATTTTAGATATTTCAAATGAGCAAATGCGTTATACTTTTGAAACTAATATTTTTTCTTTCTTTTATCTAACCAAAGCAATATTGCCATTTATGAAAGAAAATAGTTCGATTATTAATACAACTTCCATTACAGCTTTTGATGGAAAGAAAAATTTGATTGATTATTCTAGCACCAAAGGAGCCATTACTGTTTTTACAAAATCGCTTGCTTTGTCATTGGCGGAAAAAAAAATTCGTGTGAATGCAGTGGCACCAGGACCGATTTGGACGCCATTAATTCCAGCCTCTTTTTCAGCTAAAGAAGTAGAAATGTTTGGAACAGACGTAGCGTTAGAGCGTGCGGGGCAACCGTTTGAGGTAGCACCTGCCTATTTATATTTGGCTTGTGATGATTCGCGCTATGTAACTGGTCAGATAATTCATGTAAATGGAGGAACAATCGTGTAATTTTTGAACAAATAAAAAAATTTAAAAAATGGCTTGCATTATTTTTATATTTCGTGTATAATATAAAGCAAGTTGTGTATAGGGGTATAGTGTCAATGGTAGCACATCGGTCTCCAAAACCGCCTGTGAGGGTTCGAATCCTTCTACCCCTGCCAATTCTATATAGGTTTAAAAGAAGATATAATTAAAAATCATTTTTAATAAGGTTTTTTATTGGAGGAATCGGAGGTCCAACAATGAAAAATAAATTAATGATTATTGTTATGTCTTTTATTTTTTTGCTGAATTTTACAGCAAATGCATTTGCTATCAGTGAAGATCCAATTTTAGATGTAGCAGAAATGCAAATAGAAGAAGTAGAAACGAATACAAAAGAATTATTAAAAATAACAAATGAAACAAAAGAGGAAGCGTTGGAAATTGAAGAAACAAAAGAAAATCAAATTGTTGAAAGTTTCAATTATAGAGGAAGGATGTATATTGATAGCCCCAATAATAAAGCAATATTGATAAAAGGAGAAGATGAAAATTTTGTCATCAGTGGTTGGGCCGTTTCAGATCATAGAAACGCGATAGTGCGTTTGTTGGTAGATGAAAAGGTTATAGGAAATTGTATAAGGACGGACAGAGGCGATGTGGACTATTGCATATCCCCTGAATATGGAGGAGTTGCCAATACACCGAAGGCAGGATTTGAATATTGCTTAGATATGAGCCATTTGTCAATAGGTTCCCATAAAATTACAGTGCAAGAATTGTCAGAAAGTGGAACTGTTATTGTAGAAAGTGTGGTACAAGTCCAAATAAAAGAAAAGCAATATCGAGGAAGGATGTATATCGATAGTCCAAGCAATCAGGCGATATTGACAAAAGGAGAAGAGGAAAATTTTGTCATAAGTGGTTGGGCGGTTTCAGATCATAGAAACGCGACAGTGCGTTTATTGGTAGATGAAAAGGTTATAGGAAATTGTATAAGGACAGGCAGAGGCGACGTAGACTATTGTGTATCACCCGAATATGGAGGAGTTGCCAATACACCAAAGGCAGGATTTGAATATTGCTTAGATATGAGCCATTTGTCAATAGGTTCCCATAAAATTACAGTGCAAGAATTGTCAGAAAGTGGAACTGTTATTGTAGAAAGTGTGGTACAAGTCCAAATAAAAGAAAAACAATATCGAGGAAGGATGTATATCGATAGTCCAAGTAATCAGACGATATTTACAAAAGGAGAAGAGGAAAATTTTGTTATAAGTGGTTGGGCGGTTTCAGATCATAGAAACGCGATAGTGCGTTTGTTGGTAGATGAAAATGTTATAGGAAATTGTATGAGGACAGACAGAGGTGATGTGGACTATTGCGTATCCCCTGAATATGGAGGAGTCGCCAATACACCAAAGGCAGGATTTGAATATTGGTTGGATATGAGCCATTTGTCAATAGGTTCTCACAAAATCGCAGTGCAAGAATTATCAGAAAGTGGAACTGTTATTGTAGAAAGTGTGATACAAGTCCAAATAAAAGAAAAGCAATATCAAGGAAGGATGTATATTGATAGCCCAAATAATGAAGCAATATTTATAAAAGGAGAAGATGAAAATTTTGCGATAAGCGGTTGGGCAGTTTCGGATGCTAGAAATGCAACAGTGCGTTTGTTGGTAGATGGAAACATTATGGGAAATTGTATAAGGACAGGCAGAGGCGATGTAGACTATTGCGTATCACCCGAATATGGAGGGGTTGCCAATACACCGAAGGCAGGATTTGAATATTGGTTGGATATGAGCCATTTGTCAATAGGTTCTCACAAAATTACAGTGCAAGAATTATCAGAAAGTGGGACTGTTATTGTAGAAAGTGTGGTACAAGTCCAAATACAAGGAAAAAAATATCAAGGAAGAATGTATATTGATAGCCCCAATAATGAAGCAATATTTACAAAAGGGGAGGATGAGAAATTTGCCATAAGCGGTTGGGCAGTTTCGAATGATAGAGAGGCGACAGTGCGTCTATTAGTAGATGGAAATGTTATAGGAAATTGTAATCGAACTGGTAGAGGTGATGTAGACTTTAGTGTATCACCTCAATATGGCGGAACAGACAATACACCAAATGCAGGATTTGAAAGTTGGATTAATATCACTCAATTATCCAGTGGAATTCATAGAATTAGGGTGGAAGAAGTATCGCGTTATGGGGACGTGATTTGTTCATCCGAAATTCAAATTATTCAAAAAAATAGACAATACAGAGGAACAAGTTATTTGGAAACGCCCACAAATCAAATGCAATTTATCAAACAAAACCAAACAACGCTCAAAGTTCAAGGCTGGGCAGTTTCAGAAGACCGAGATGCCGTGGTGCGAATTCTTTTGGATGGCATTGTTGTAAAAGAAAAATGTAGCAGAATGGAACGAGGGGATGTGGATTCGATTATTTCGCCACAATATGGCGGAGTGAACAATACGCCACGAGCAGGATTTTGTGAAACATTGGATATTAGGCATTTAATGCTTGGAAATCATTTGCTAAGAGTAGAAGAAATTTCAAGATTTGGGGATTTGATTAGTGCGAATGAAGTGATAATACAAGAAATCAATCAGCCTTATTTGGGAGAAATGTGTTTGGATAATCCACTCAATGGAACTGTGCAAATCAAAGGAAGCAATTTGACCGTGGCAGGTTGGGCGGTTGCGCAAGATGAAAGTGCGAGAGTCGAAATTTATATTGATGGAAATTTCCATACAACAGCAGACCGCTATTATAGACAAGATGTAACGCATTATATGAATAAATATGATGGCAAAACGGTGAATGCAGGTTTTGGCAAATTAGTGAACACATCGAATATGGCAGTTGGAACCCATACGATTACAGTGTATGAAAAGTCTAGATATGGTGATGTGATTGGAGGAATCAGCAGAACATTTATCGTGAAGTCCAATGCTGTTGTTGACAATAATAGTGGAAACAATCAATCCAATCAAGGTACGTCAAAACCAGTTGTTACACAGCCAAGCAATCCAACGACAAATGTATCTGGGACCAAAGGAATTGATGTATCTCAGTTTCAGGGGTCCATTAATTGGAAAAGTGTTGCGAACAGTAATGTAAAATATGCTTTGATACGAGCTGGTTACAGAGCTTATGGAACAGGAAAATTAGTGGAAGATACGAGATTTAAGAAGAATTTCTCTGAGGCAGTAGCGAATGGCTTGAAAGTTGGTGTGTATCTGTATTCAGCAGCAATTAATAGCAGTGAAGCAAAAGGTGATGCTGAATATGTTGTTAGCCTTTTGAGAAAATATGGGTATCAAAATAGTGTGTCTATGCCAGTTGTGATTGATTTGGAGCTAGTTTCTGGAGTGAATACGAGAGATAAAAATGTGAGCAAGGCGACACGTACGAGTATTGCCAATACTTTTTGCCAGACCATTGCGGGGTATGGTTATACGCCGATGGTATATGCCTGTAAGTCATTTTTGAATGACAATATGTATGCTAATCAGGTTCCATATGACATTTGGGTGGCACAATATCATTCAAAATGCACGTATTCAGGTCCGTATACTATCTGGCAATACACGAGTTCTGGCAAGGTTCCAGGCATTAATGGCAACGTAGATTGCAATATTTGTTATAAAAATTATTAAATTTCTCAAAAAACTATTGCAAAGTGTGTAAAAATGTGGTAAAATATACTTATAGTTCTGAAAAAAAGGAGAGATTTAGAATGAACAAAGTAGTTAAAGTAATGAGTATGATAGCAATTATGATTGCTGTAATAGCAATGACAGTATCGGTTCAAGCATACACGAACCAAGATGTTATTTCTTATGTAACAAAGGCACATACGGTGAATGGAAGAACAGTACAATTATCACAAACACAACGTCAAAGTTTGACACAATATTTGAATGAGAATCCTGTGACAGAATCAGAGGCAAATGATATTATTGCAAAATTGGATAAAGCCAAATCCTTGATTGATAATTCAGGAGCAACAAATTTATCACAATTAAGCAATAGTATTAAAGGAGAAGTGATTTCTTTAGTAAAAGAAGCTGGAAGAATTGCGGAATTAGATGTACAAGTTGATACCGTTAATGAAACAGTTACAATTAAAACTTTAAAAGGTAAAGTAATTATTAGTGCAACCTCTTATTCACAATTTAATAAAGATGTGCAAAAACCGGGAACAACGACAACAACTAATGCAAGTTCGACATCAAATGGAGGCACAACAACTGGTAAAAAATTGGTCTACACAGGAAATACAGCAGGAATGAAAACAATTGTAGCAATAGTTGCCATTGCTATAGCAGGTGTATGCGTAAAAAAATATGCAAAATAAAAAGATAGGAAAGGTAGTAAAAGCAACTATTGAATCATTAATAGTTGCTTTTTTGATTATCATGGCAATTTGCCGGGGTATCTGTAAAATTGGGAAAAGAGAAATTTCTGATGGCAACCGATGTTATAGATGTGATTACAGTTGATAATCGTGTGGAAGAAGAAAAAATTGAGCCTGTGCTGCAGGAGTTTACAGAAGAACAAGAAAGTGGTTCTGTTTTACTAAATTGTCCAGATTATGGAGAAAATTATGCCAATTTGAAAATTCCTAGCATTGGCGTGGATTTGCCAATTTATTATGGAAAAACACTAGATTTATTGAAAAAAGGAATTGGGCATGATAATGATTCGTATTTTCCGGGAGAAGGTGGAAGTATTGTTTTAATGGGGCATAATTTTAGCCGCTTTTTAGCAAAATTGCCAAATGTGAAAGTAGGAGATACGATTCAAATTACCACCAATTATGGCGAGTTTAATTATAGAGTGTATAATGCACAAATTGTGAATGAAAATGATACTTATAAAGTACCAATTCAAGAAAATGAGGAAATCGTGATGATTTATACTTGTTGGCCAATTAATAATATTGGTTATGCAACAGATCGATATGTCGTATATGCGAAGTAAAAGGAGATTGTATGAAAGTAGTAAAAAAAATAGTACAAATTATAATGGCATTTTTTCTCAGTATTTTAATCCTAGCGAATTTTTTGATGGTGCTTGTGTCGCAGACTGTGTTGCAAAAAGAGTATGTGTTGGCGAAAGTGGAAGAGGTTGGCTATGAGGAAAAAATACAGACGGATTTGAAAAATGGATTTGAAAATTATCAGTATCAATCTGGACTTCCAGCAAGTGTTTTTGAGAATTTGTATACGAGAAGTTCGTTGCAAGCGGATATTTATTGCGTGGTAAATGCGATTTATGAAAATGAGGAAGTACAAGTTAATTCAGAAGAAGTGAGAACCAAGCTGGAGGCGAATATTCAGCAATATTTGAGCGAAAATCAGATTGTTTTGAAAGAGGCACAGTTACAAAATATTCAAGATTTTGAAAATATTATTGTGAATGTTTATGAAAATAGGGTCAATTCTGTTGCGGATTACTTGGATACGATTCAGAAGGTTTTGCAAAAAGTGAAGGAAATCGCAAAGATTGCTCAGATTGGTCTGATAGTGACGCTTGCAGTTTTCTTGCTGATTGGCTTGGTGGCGCAGATGCGTGAGCCTAGTGAATTTGTCAACCAATTGGCGATTGCGTTATTGTCTTCTGGTGTTATCTTGATTTTGTTGCAAAAAATCATTCATCAAGAAATTGATATTCAGCATATTTTATTGTTGAATCAAAGTTTTAGTGATTTTGTAAAATACATATTATTTGATTTAATGAATGAAATTAATTTTTACGGAATGGTGTTTGCCATCGTGGGATTTTGCGGAATTATTTGGAGCAGATGTAGGGCAGCGAAATAGATTGAAAGGAGAATCACATGAGAATTTATTTAATGAGGCATAGCGAATCAATAGATGACATAGAAGATTGCTATGGGGGAATTTCTGATTTTGATTTGACTGAAAATGGAAAAAATAAAGTAAAACAATATCAAAAAGAAATCGACAATTATGGAATTGAGAAAATTTATACAAGCCCCTATAAAAGAGCTTACCAGACTGCGCAGATATTAAATGAAAATACAAAGGCAGAACTGGAAGTAATCGATAATATAAGAGAATTAAATTCTTACGGTATTTTATCTGGAGTAAATAGGGAACTTGCTAAAAATATATTTTCTTATGTGTTGCAAAAAGAGGAATATAAAAATACAGGATATTATCAGGGAAAGACATTTTTAGGTGGAGAAGATATTGGAGAATTTGATAATAGGGTAAAAGGTGCAATTCAGGAAATAATAGAAAAAAGCAAAAATTTCAATACAATTGCTATCGTAACACATGGCAGTGTGCATAAATGTATTTTTTCAAAAATTTTAAAGGTAGATAAAAAAATAGAAAAAATGGAGGATTTAGCAACCACGATTATAGATTACGATGCTGGTCATTTTGATATTGTAGAAACTAAAGGAATACGATTTGAAGAAAAATAAAATAAATTTTGAGGTAAGAAATGAGAAAACCAATTAGAAGATTAGTAAATAGTTTATATGAAGCAAATCAATATCTGTTTTTTGTGGCGCTTATTTTAATTTGTTTGGTGGCAATCAGTATTGGTGTGTATGCGCAATTTTTTTATAAATATGCGGATACTGACCCATTGATGCTTGGCATTAATATTGGTGCCAAAAAAACGGCGGAGGAATATGCTTTGCTAAAAAGCAATTTTGACGAAATTTTTGACAACACCTTAAAAATCAATAGTGAGAATCTTTCCGTCGATAAAATCGATAGCGAGAAGGACATTGTGTATACGGCGTATCATTTGGTTAACGAAGATGAAACATATTATAGTGTAGATGTCAATATCCCGGAAATTAACTTGGATTCAGACGTTGCCAAAAAAATGAATGCGGAGATTAAGTCAGAATATTACAACAAGGCCAATTCGATTATGAGGCAAACTCAGGGAAATACGATTTATAAAGTATCGTATGCTTCTTATATTAACCGCAATGTTTTGTCTGTTGTGATTAAAGCGTCTTTGAAAGAGCAGGGAAAATCGGAAAAAGTTTCGATGAAAACGTATACCTATAGCATTTTAGGAGAAGAAATGATTCCACTAGAAGATTTGATAAAATTGAAAGGAACGACACCAGAAGAAGTGCAAAACAGCATTCATACAGAAATTAAAACCGCGGCTGCCAATGCTCAAATCATAGCGAATGAATACGGAATGTTGTATCAGAGAAATGTGGAAAGTGAGCAATACAAAGTGCAAAATGCAACCGAATATTTTTTGACAGATGATGGCTATGTTTACATCATTTATGCTTATGGAAATAACGATTATACAAATGAAAGGGATATTGTGATTTTTTAGGAGGATTGGAATGAAAAAACGAATGGTAAGTTTGCTTATTTTTCTACTAATGATAACAATTTGTTTCAATGTATATGCAACAGAAGCCGATATCATTCCAGAAACAGAGATTTTGGACGAGATTGACCCAGCGGATTTGAATTTTACAGTGGAGCCAGAAGCTACAGCGCAAAATGCTAAAACCATGAACCGATATGCCATTTGCGTGTTAGTTATAGCAGGCATCAATGGACTGTACATCTTGTATAAAATAGGGATTAATACGAAACTGCTTTCTGTTTTGTTGGGAACGGCAGGCGGAGTAGGCGTTAGCGTTATTTTGATGAGTATTATGAATAGCGTAAAAAAGTTGAATTTGAGTTTTAATTGTCATGCGATTGGGATGGCTACTTTTGGAATTTGCCTCTATATGGCTTATTTTATGATTACGCATTTGGAGGATACGAAAAATAAGACAGAAGATAGTTATTGGAAAAAAGTTTTTCAGCAAGGTATCAAAATTGGTGCAAAGCAACTTTTGGGAATCATGAATTTGATTTTTTTTGGATGTGTGGGAATGGCGCTTTTGTTTACAAATGCGAAAATGGTCACAAAAGAATTGATAGGAATATCGATTTGTGGAAGTGTGGGAGTTGTGTTTACGATAATCCTATCAGCATTTTTCTATGGAATTTTTAACAGCAAAAAAACAATTTACAAAACGATTTCCGAAAATAAATTAGAGGGCAAACGAAGCTTAAAGTTGTAAAATGCTTTTGGCTTTTTCGAGTTGTTCAGGTGTTGGGGGAGAAACTTGGTCTAGTTCATAATCTAGGTCAAGTTCTTTCCATTTGTATTTGCCTAAATCATGATAAGGCAAAAGTTCGACTTTTTTGACGGTTTTTAAAGTGTCGATGAATTTTTTTAAGTTGTGTAAATCTTGCTCGTCATTTGTAAAACCAGGAATGAGAACTTGTCTAATCCACATAGGAATTCCATGTTCACTTAAATATTTGGCAAAATTTAATGTATTGGTATTGGGCAAACCCGTCAAATGGATTGCTTTTTCGTTGTCGATGTGTTTGATGTCAAGCAAAACTAAATCCGTGACGTTTAGAAGTTTTTCAATATTTGGTGTAATTGGTAAATTGCCAGAAGTGTCAAGTGCTGTATGAATTTGTTGCTCTTGCAATTTTCGAAAAAGTTCGGTAACAAAAGGAACTTGCAAAAGAGGTTCACCACCAGAAACCGTGACGCCACCGTGTGAAGTATTCATATATGGTTTCAAACGTATGGTCTTTTCAAAAATTTCTTCTACGGAATATTCTTTTCCATTTTTAACATCCCAAGTATCACGATTGTGGCAATATTTGCATTTTAAATGACAACCTTGCATAAATACGACAAAGCGAATGCCAGGACCGTCCACAGTACCAAAGGTTTCAAATGAATGAATGCGACCAATTAAATTTTCCATAAATTTTTCCTTTCTAAATGTAGGGGCGACCATAGGTCGTCCGTGCTGTGCTATATTTTTAGGACGTGCAATGCACGCCCCTACGTTAGATTCTTTCATGAATCGTTCGATGAATCACATCCAATTGTTGTTCACGTGTTAATTTGGTGAAATTAACCGCATAGCCAGAAACACGAATGGTTAATTGCGGATATTTTTCAGGATGTTCCATAGCATCTTCCAACAAGTTTCTGTCGAAAACATTGATGTTAACATGATGGCTGTGTTGCACAAAATAGCCGTCTAACAAAGAAACTAAATTGTTGACACGCGTTTGTTCTTCTTTGCCAAGTGTATTTGGCGTGATGGCGAACGTGTATGAAATTCCGTCCTCTGCGTATTTGTAAGGCAATTTTGCAATCGTATTTAATACAGCAATCGCACCATTGGTATCACGTCCGTGAATTGGATTGGCACCAGGACCAAATGGTTCGCCAGAACGTCTTCCGTCAGGTGTGCTTCCAGTTGCTTTTCCGTAAACAACATTGGAAGTAATGGTCAAAATGGACATCGTAGGTTTTGAATTTCGATACGTTGTTTGCTGACGCAATTTTTTCATAAAACGTTTTGAAATTTCAACAGCGATATCGTCTACGCGGTCGTCGTCGTTTCCGTATTTTGGAAAATCACCTTCGACCTGATAATCAACTGCTAAGCCAGTTTCGTCACGAATGACTTTGACTTTGGCGTATTTCATAGCAGAAAAAGAGTCTGCAACAATTGAAAGTCCAGCAATTCCACAAGCCATGGTGCGGAGAATTTCGCGATCGTGCAAAGCCATAGCTAGGCTTTCGTAGCAATATTTGTCATGCATATAATGAATGATATTTAAAGCTTTGATATACGTTTTGGCAACCCAATCCATCATTTGGTCAAACTTCTGCCAAACTTCGTCATAGTCTAAATATTCGGAAGTGACTGGCTCAAATTTGTCGGTGATTTGTTTGCCAGAATTTTCGTCACGTCCACCGTTGATGGCGTATAATAAGGTTTTGGCTAAGTTGGCACGTGCGCCGAAAAATTGCATTTGTTTTCCAATGCGCATCGCGCTGACGCAGCAGGCAATTCCGTAATCGTCGCCCCAATATTCGCGCATTAAATCATCGTTTTCGTATTGGATAGAACTGGTGTCAATCGATAATTTTGCGGTATAATCTTTGAAACCTTGTGGCAAATTGACAGACCAAAGTACCGTCAAATTTGGTTCTGGAGCAGGGCCAATGGTTTCTAGCGTGTGCAAAACACGGAAGGAATTTTTCGTGACTAAAGTACGTCCATCAATGCCCATTCCACCAATACTTTCGGTTACCCAAACTGGGTCGCCACTGAATAATTCGTCGTATTCAGGCGTACGTAAAAAGCGAATCATACGTAATTTCATGACGAAATGGTCCATAATTTCTTGTGCTTCACTTTCCGTTAATGTTCCGTTTTTCAAATCTCTTTCAAAATAAATATCCAAGAAAGTAGAAGTACGTCCCAAACTCATCGCAGCGCCGTTTTGTTGTTTGGTTGTTCCAAGATAGGCGAAATATAGCCATTGTACGGCTTCTTTGGCGTTTGCTGCAGGGCGCGAGATGTCGAAACCATATTTTTGTGCCATGATTTTTAATTCTTCTAAAGCAGCGATTTGGTCGTGAATTTCTTCGCGCTCGCGAATGATATCTTCTGTGAAATCAGAAGATATGCAGTTGGTAAACTCGTCTTTTTTCTGAGCAATTAAGGCGTCAACGCCGTAAAGGGCTACACGTCTGTAATCGCCGATGATACGACCACGTCCGTAACCATCTGGCAAACCTGTGATTAGGTGAGAACTACGAGCTGCACGAATGTCAGGTGTGTAACTTGTGAAAACGCCGTCATTGTGCGTGCGACGATAATTGTGATAAATATCTTCTAATTTGTCAGATACCTTTTGGTTGTAAGCTTCGCAAGATTTTTCCACAATTCGAATACCGCCATTTGGCATAATGGCACGTCTTAGCGGTCTTTCTGTTTGAAGACCAACGATTTGCTCCAAATCTTTGTTGATATAGCCAGCGTCGTGGCTGGTAATGGTAGAGGCAATGTCGTTTGAAATTTCTAACACACCACCATTTTCTTTTTCTTTCTTATATAAATCAAGAACTATATTCCACAATTGGGATGTCTTTTCTGTTGCTGGTGCAAGGAAAGAAGCATCGCCTTCATAGGGAGTATAGTTCGTTTGAATAAAATTTCTTACATTAATTTCTTTTGTCCAATCGCCTTGGTTGAATTGTTTCCACTCATCAAATTTCATAAAATTTTTCCTCCTTAAAATATTTTTACCTAAAAATCCTCTATTAGTCTAGAAAAAATTTTCAATTTTGTCAAGTTTTAAAGTGATATAAAAAAATGAGAAAAGTTATCAAAAACTAAGAAAAAACGCTTAAAAACAATCTTAAACCTATTTAATTGCGATTTTTTTGATTGCAAATGTTTAAGAAATGTGGTATAATAAATTTAGAAATTGAAAAGAATAAAAACACCCTGCGAAGTGCGTGTAGACTGAATTTTTAGAACCTACAAGTTTTGGATACGGGAGTTCGACTCTAAATATGGCGTGTATGCTTGGACGATTAATCCTTCAAGAAACCCAGGAGTATTTAGGAGAGCACCCACCTGTGTGAGTACAGGTCCATAAAAATTTAGCAACTTACGGCTAGACGTGGGGTATTTTTGCATTATTTTATGATTAAAATTGCATGTAAAGTATCGACAAGTAGTATAAAAAGTGATATAATAATTATAAAAAAGGTAAAAAGAGACGTGCAATTTATTGGAAAATTAGATAGAGAAAAGTTTAAAGCAATAACAGACGATATAACAACAGATGAGGTAATTTTAACATCGAAACAAGTCGTACATATAAAAGAAAGACATCCTAATGATTATGAAGAATATTTTGGTTATTTTAAAGAAATTGTGGAAAATCCAGACTATATTATCAGGGATAAACAACCGAATACTACATTTATTCTAAAAGAAATTGTTGAAAAAGATAAAAGATTTCAACTAATACTAAGATTGCATACAAGTGAAGATAATGAAGAATATAAAAATTCTATTATTACTTTTTTTAAGATAAGTGAAAATAAATATAAACAGTATTTAAGAAATAAAGAAATTTTATGGAAAAGACTAGACAAAAATGAATAAATATGGTATAATAAAAGTACAATAAGAGAGGATATGTGAGGTGGTAAATTTCGTGGCAACCACACGCCGATGGTATTGACAGGGAAAACCCGAGAGATGTAGGAGTATGCCACGCCTACCATATATCCAGCGACGGAAAAAGAGCTGTGGAAACATGGCTCTTTAATAATTTAATGAAAATAAGTGAAGTATAAACATGAAAGTTCAAAATTTATTAAAAAAAGGAATTAACGAATTAAATCACAAAAAAGTGGAAGATGCCATTTTGAAGGCGAGAATGCTTTTGGAGCATGTGTTGCAAATTCCGAAAAGTTGCTTGAGTTTGCATTTGGAGGAAGAGGTAGCTATGGAAAATGAGCAGAAATTTGGACAATTGATTCAGCGATTGACTCAAGGTGAGCCGATTCAATACATAACTAATCAGCAATGTTTTTATGGGCTGGATTTTTATGTGGATTCTAATGTGCTCATTCCGCAACCAGATACCGAAATTTTGGTGGAAGAAGTGATGGATTATGTTCGCAAAATCAATCGAAAGACAAAAATTTTGGACATGTGCACAGGCAGTGGGGCGATTGCCATTGCGATTGCGAAACAGGCCAATTGCGAAATGACAGCAGTTGACATAAGCGAAAAAGCATTAAAAATTGTGCGAAAAAATGCCATTCAAAATGAAGTAAAAATTGAAATTTTACAGTCCGATATGTTTGAAAAGGTGACGGGAAACTTTGATGTGATTGTTTCAAATCCGCCGTATATTGAAACAGAAACCATTAAAAGTTTGCCACAAGAAGTCAAGAACGAGCCGATAATTGCGTTGGACGGCGGGGAAGATGGGCTTGATTTTTATCGAATTTTAGTCGACAAAGCACGTAGCTATTTGCAAAATGAGGGGATTTTGGCGGTTGAAATCGGATTTAATCAAAAGCGAGAAGTGATGAAGTTGTTTGAGAAATTTGGATTTTGTGAGGTGTACTGCAAAAAAGACTTCGCAAATCATGACCGTGTTATCGTTGGAAAATGGAGGAAATAGCATGTCATTTTCATCTGAAGTGAAGGAAAATTTAAGCAAAATTACTCAATTTCATACGGATATTTTACGTGCGGAATTTGTGGGCTATTTTTTGAGTGGAAATATGGTGCGAAAAGAAACGATTTTTGAATTTGTTACAGAAAATGAATTTAACATTGAGCATTTTTATAAAATTTTATTTCACTTAAAAGTGGACTATGAGCCAGAAAGAAAGGGAAAATCGTATCTGACGCAAATGCAGGCAAAAGATGTGGAAAGACTGGTGCAAGGGTATGAAAACTTGGCTGGTGAATTGCAAAAAAGTGTGATAAAAGGGGCTTTTTTGGGCGCTGGTTCGGTCAATAATCCAGAAAAAAATTATCATTTGGAAATGATTTTTAATGATGAAAAAAACTGCGAATTTGTGAAAGATTTGTGTTTGGCATACCAAATCAATTTCAAGAAAATAAAAGTGAATGATAAATTTCAATTGTATTTAAAAGAGGGGGAGGAAATTTCGAGATTTTTGGCGCTGATTGGTGCGAATAAAGCGGTTCTTCGATTTGAGGATGTGCGTGTGATGAAGGAAATGAAAAATAACGTCAATAGGCGCGTAAATTGCGAAACTGCGAATTTGAATAAAACGGTGGATGCTGCATTGAAGCAAATTGACGATATTCAGTTCCTTAAAAAAGTGCGAAAGTTTAAGCAATTGCCAGCGGATTTGCAAAATATTGCCAATTTGAGGCTCGAAAATCCAGATTTAAGCCTTAAGGACTTGGGACAATTAATCGAGCCTCAATTGGGCAAATCTGCGGTGAACCGAAAATTGAAAAAAATCCATGAAATTGCGGAGGAACTAAGATGACAGGAATTTATGTACATATCCCGTTTTGCCAGAAAAAATGCCAGTATTGTGATTTTATTTCGTTTGCCAATTGTGAGAACAATATAAAGGAAAAATATGTGAAAGCGTTGCTGGCAGAAATAAAAAATACGAAAATAAAGGCAAAGGTGAATACGATTTATATTGGCGGAGGCACGCCGTCTGTTTTGGAGGTGCAGCAAATTCAGCAGATTTTGCAAGCGATTTACGAGCAGTTTGCGATAGAAAAAGAGGCGGAAGTGACCATTGAAATTAATCCAGGAATGGTGGATTTTGAGAAACTAGAAGGTTATCAAAAAAGCGGTATCAATCGTTTGAGTATTGGTTTGCAAGCAACGCAAAATTGTTTGCTTCAGATGTTGGGCAGAATTCATCGATATGAAGACTTTGAAAAAGCGTTTGAAGAGGCGAGAGAGGTTGGATTTTGTAATATTAATGTGGATTTGATGTTAGGTTTGCCGACACAGACTTTGGAAGAAGTCGAGCAAAGTTTGGAAAAAGTGATTCAGCTGAAGCCAGAACATATTTCGATTTATTCGTTGATTTTGGAGGAAGGGACTCCGCTTGAAAAGTTGGTTGCAAAGGGAGAATTAGAAATGCTTCCAGAGGATTTGGAACGAAAAATGTATTGGGAAACAAAGAAAATTTTAGAGCAAAATGGGTACGAACATTATGAGATTTCGAATTTTGCGAAAAAGGGATTTTGTTCGAAACATAATATGTCGTGCTGGGAGCAGGAGGAATATGTTGGATTTGGCGTTGGTGCGCATTCGTATGTGGATAAAAAGCGATTTTCGAATCTAGAAAATTTACCAAAATATTTGGAAAATGTAGAAAATGGCGAATTTGCCCAAAATCAAATATTGCAAGAAACCCAGAATTTTGAAGCGCAAGCCAAAGAATATATGATGCTTGGTTTTCGTAAGTTAGAAGGAATTTCGATTTCACAATTTGAGCAGAAATTTCATATTCATCCGCTTTTTTATTTCCGATTTGAGATTAGTAAATTAGAGGAGGAAGGTTTGATTGAAGTGGATTTGGACAGAATTCGTTTGACTAAAAAGGGGTTAGATTTTGCGAATCTTGTGTTTGAAGAATTTGTGTAAAATAAAAAACTTGGATTTTGCAACCCAAGTTTTTTGTTTAATTTAAGAAGAAACCCCGGTTATACCGGGGGTACAAAAGACTTATAGTTATGAACAGAGTAACAAAAA
>CANSTR010000016.1 GCA_947649935.1 uncultured Clostridia bacterium | reverse complement strand
TGTGTCTATTTTTTTATGTTATTTTTGTTGCTTTATTTTTTTGAACTGAGGCTTTTTCTAATTTTCCGTTACAGGCTTCTAAAACTAATTTTAAATCATTCCAGAAATCGATTTTTTTTGAATCATCTCTTAGCAATGCCGCAGGATGAAAAGTTGGCATATACTTGATGTCTTTTTTCTCAATCCATTTTCCTCGACTTGATGTAATTCCATATTGGTCACCCAAAATATTTTTCAGCGCTGTATTCCCCATCAATACGATGATTTCAGGTTGCACCAACATCACTTGATTTCTCAAATAGTCAAGACAACTTTCTGCTTCGTTTTTTAGTGGTGTTCGATTTCCTGGTGGCCTGCATTTTACAATATTGGCTATGTATATTTTGCTTCGGTCAATGCCTAAACCACGAAATGCTTGATTCATCAGCTGTCCAGCTTTTCCGACAAAAGGCACACCTTGCTTGTCTTCATCTGCACCTGGACCTTCTCCAATAAACATGACTTTGGCCTTCGGATTTCCATCACCAAATACAGTATTGGTCCTATTTTGACACAATCCACATTTTGTGCAGTTGTTCACTTGTTCTTTTATTTCTTCTAATGTTTGGTACATCTATTTTTCCTTTCTTTATTATATTAATTTCTGAAAATCTCTTCTATTATACAACAATCTAGCTATTTGCATCACATTATCTTTAACAGTATAAAAAATAATGTAGTTTCCTATATAAATTCGATACCACTTATGCTTTCTTTTTTTTACTTCTTTATACACCTCAAACCCTTCTGGATTTATACTTCTATCAAAAATTGCTTTCTGTATATTAGAAATTAATTTTTTAGCAGCTTCTTTGTTATTCAATTTGTACATAATATAATAAAGAGTTTCATTAAACTCTTTATCAAATGATGGTAAATATTCGATTTCGTACTCACATTTCGCCATCCAAAATCCTCCTTGCTTTCGAAAATACTTCTTCATGCGTCAAAAATTTCGTATTAGGATCCTCTATTTCTCTCTCCATTTCATCAATTACTTTTTCCATATCTACTTCACCAAACCTTTCTTCTAATTTATTTTGTAATTCAATTTCTTTGATTAGTTCCGAATATTTCTCCAAACTCATCACAACCATGGTTCCATAGCCATTTTTGGTCAAATAAACTTCTTCATTTTCCTTTAGAACCAATTCCTCTATCTCTGGATATTTGTTCCTCAAATCCGATACTGGTCTTATATTTATCATAATTTTATCCCCCATGTAAATTATTTATTATCAGATTTTTATCATAATTTTATCATATTGTCAATAGTCTTTTGTAAAAAATTAAATTACATATTGATAATATCCTCTTTTCACTAACTCTTCATACGCTTTCCAAACATGCTCAGGCATATCAACTGCAACTTGCCACCCCTTTTGTACATACAGTTTCATTCTTTGAATATCACCAACCAAAACGCTAATTTCTTCTCTTTTCTTTTCGCCTACATAACGCCCAAAATATTCTTCACACTCTACATTTTCTGATGTAAAAATCCCCTTATACTCTGGCATCACTTTTTGAAATACTGCATAACTTCTTTTTTCTACATAAGGTCTGCCAACAATCAAACATGATTTTATTGGTAATTTATTTGTCTGTATTAACCTTTTTATAAATTTAAAATTTTCACTTGTATTACTTGCCTTATTTTCCACATAAATTTTCTCTTTTGGAACACCTAAATCCATCGCAATTTTTGCAAATTTTTCAGCTTCTGGCTCCTGCCAAACTTTCTTCGATTTCTTACCAAAACCACCCGAAAAAATAATTTTATCAGCATAACCTTTTAAGTACAAATCTGCTGAAACTTTTGCCACCATTAAATCAAGACAACCTAATCCAAAAATAACGTCGCATTTTTCCAATTTTTGATTTAATTTCATATAATCCCATAGAATTTTTACAAGCTCCATATCTTTCATAAGATTGTCTCCCACTTTTACAAAGTTATAACCGCAGTTGCTCTCTTAAAATTTTCTCCTTCTGCCCTTGCGGAATGGATTTTACCTTGATGGCAAACACTACATATTCCACAATCAATGATATTACTTTTTTTCACGCCTAAATCTTCCAACAAAATTTGGTTAATTAAAACTGTATCAATCATATATTTTGTTTTTCCATCTTTGATTTCTCCGACTTCAATTATCTCTTCCAAACGGTTTGTAAAACTAAAAATTTGTGCGCATAAATCCTTCACATCTTCGTCCACTTCAAAATGGCATTTTCGAATACTTGGGCAAATAAAAACAAGAATATCTTGCGGTTTGCAACCATAAAAATTCATCATTTTCACAACCGTTTTTTCGGCAATTTTTTGAAACGTTCCTTTCCAACCAGAATGCACATTTGCAATCACTTTTTTGACTGGGTCATAGAACAAAAGTAATATGCAATCTGCGTTCTTGGTTGTCAGTGCAATTCCTTTTTGATTAGTAATCAAACCATCCACATTTTGCAATTGCGAACTCTCCACAATTCGGTCAATACATTTTACGCAACTTGTATGCGTTTGTACTGGTTTTACCAATGTTTTTTCATCCATTTCTAACGCTTTGCTAAGGCGTTCATAACTCGATTTTTCAAACTTAGAATTTTGACTAAAATCTAGGTTTTCTCCTTTCAAAGTATAGGCATGTTTGATACCCAATTTTAGCAACTTTTTAAATTGAATATATTCCAAATCTCCACTCTTTTGATACACAATATTTTCATTCGAAAAATGAAACATTTTACCCCTCCATTAACTCATTTAAAATATCCTGATGATTTCTATGATTTAAATAATCATATTGGTTGTCTTTTAGGTTTGGATTGAACATGCAAATCGACTTGTATTTGCAATAATCACACCCCGTTTTTTTCTGATAATAATATGGCTTAATCGCAATATTTCCCTGCAAAATTTCCTGCGAAATTTCTTTGATAATCGCCTTCACTTTTTCTTGCAACTTTTCAAATTCTTCTTTCGTTGCAACACTCGATAATTTTGCGCTAATTTCTCCCTCTTTATTAACATATGCAGGAACTGTATTTGAATAACCACTTGTCAACTGATGATCCATCATTTTTATCACATTGACATCTGCCAAAATCAAGCCTTGCATTTTGAAACTTTTGCGAATTTCTCTTTCAATTTCCTCTTCAGACAAATTCTTTTTCGCTTTCACAATTTGGTCAACCAATCCCCAATATAATACACCTGCTTGCTCTGCATTTTGTTGCTCTGTTATCGCATCCAAATACGTAATCAATTGGATTTGCAAACCAAATGTTACTTGGTTCAAATCTAGCTTTTTCATTTGCGATTTGTAGTCAATAATTCGGACGTATGCTTTGTCATTTAATTTGCCAATATCCAGCCTATCAATCTTTCCAATAATTTCAACTTTTTCGCCAGAATCCAACTCCAATTTTATGGCATCATAATCTGCATTTTTGGAACCAAATTCCAACTCATGTCCGGCGATTTCAAAATCACTATTTCGCAATGATTCTACAATGTATTTCATCGACTGCAAAACCACTTTTTTAAGACGCCTTGTTAGCAAACGAAATTTCGCTGAACTGGAAAAAATAAAATACTTCGAAGTTTGCAAAATTTCCTCCATAATCTTTTGTACTATTTCGAAAATTTCTGCATCTGAAATGGTTTGAATATTTAATTTTTTTTCTTCGATTTTTGCAAAAAAAGCATCAATCACTTCATGCATAAAAGAACCAGTATCAATTGCGGTCATTTTGAAGTCATTATTTTCCTTTAGTTTTAGTCCATAAGTCATATGAAAAGAGAACGGACATTTGCGATAATTTTCCAATCTGGAAATCGTTGTTTTTAATGTCGGACCATACATTTTTTTGATATTTTTCAAACTGATTTTCTCCGCTTGGTTGGTATAATACATGCCCGAAACTGCCTTCGAAAATTCCTTCTTATTTTTCTGATAAAAATAGACTAAAATATCCTTCCATTTTTCGTCAATTTCTCCTCCTTCTAAATACAACTGATACACCTGCAAAGCCTCTTCAAAAGTGGCCTTCTCATTTGTCATGACATAGTCTTTTTGAATGATGTCACTTTTCTGTGTCAAATTTGGAAAAATTCTTTTCATTTTTTTCAATATCATCGAAGGTCGAACCGAATTTCCTTCTTTATCTGTAGAGCAATAACTCAAATACAATTTTTCCTCTGGAAGAGTCAAGGTTCTGTAAATATTAAATTGACTTTCATACACCTGGTCGACAGAATCTTTCGCGAGTTCGATTCCCTTTTCACCCAATGCATTTCTATCCTCATCATTCAAATACCCTTCTCGACGATTCGTTTTCGGAAAACTTCCATCATTCATACCAAGTACAAATAAAACCTTGATTTTGTTACTTCTCGTTCGCTCCACATCACCCAAAATTACTTGGTCTTGCGTAGCTGGAATTTTGCCTAATTCCGATGCTTGAATTCCTGCTTTCAACAAATCTTTGTACTTCTCAAATGTAATTTTTTCGTCACCAAATAACACCACCATTTCTTCCAAAATATGAATTAAAATCTGATAACTTGTACGATATTCATTCGAAATTTCAACATCATTCGCCCTGATTATTTTTTCATTCAAATTGCTAATAATATGATTTTTCAATAGAAAATCATACATATTTTGCGTCAATTCTAGCACTGTTTTATGTTCTGAAAAATTGTTTTTAAATTGAAGCAACGGCTCCACCATTTCTTTTCGCATTTTCTCCAAATTTTCTTGCTGTTCGTTAAGCTGTTCATAGGCAAATTCTCGTTGCCATTTGGCTCCTCGAATTCCCCATTTTTTGCAATAATTTTCCAAACGATAAATCGATTCATAATCAAAATCCAACAGCCCGATTTTTAAATAATGAAACACAGAATCAAAGCTCCAATTTGAATCAAAAATATCCAACAAACAAATCATATATTGAATTAAAATATTTTGATTCAAATCTTTCTTTTCATCAATAAAAATTGGAATGTCATATTTGCGAAAAATTGCTTTGGCATCTTCAGCATAACTTTCCATATCATTGGTAACCATCGCAATTTCTCGATACCTATATCCTTCCTCTTTCACCAAATGATAAATTTTCTTCGCCACATTTTCCACTTCTAAATACGGATTACTCGCCAAAAATAATTCTATATTTTGCGTTTCTTTTTCATATTTTATTTGATTTTCTTGATACAAATTTTTCTCTAATTTTAACAATTCCTCATTTTTAAATCGATGCAATTGATGCATCAAAATCAATTCAATTTTGCAATTTTGATTGCTCGCAATTTCCAAAATTTTTTTCGTATATTCTCGATTAAAATAAAAAATATCGGTTTCCTTGCTTTTGGTTGTTTCAATTTTATCCAAACAAATCGCAACATTCATCTCATCGCACAACTTCAAAAGCTCCTCAAAAATGCCATATTCTTGAGGTGTAAAACCAAAAAAATCGTCAAAATAAAGGCACGAATTTTCAAACATTTTCGAAAACTTCAAATTGTTTTTCAACAAAGTCAATTCGTCATTTTCATCCACCAAATTTTGCGCTAATTTTTCCTGATATTGTTCATACAAAAGCGTAATATCCTTTAATTTCAAAGAAACATACTGTTCCTCCAAATTTACATTTCTCAAATCTTCTGGCGAAACATTATGTTTCTTAAATTCTGTGAACATTTGCTCTACAATCTCAATATTTTTTTCGGACTTTCCAAGAAATCTCAATGCCTTTTTATTCTTGCTTAGCAAATCATAAATCAGCATCGACTTTCCCACTTTTGACAAACAAGGTTGCTTGATTTCCAGCTCCTCCAACACACGATACGCCATTCTGCTTAAGGTCAAAACTTCCACATTTAGCATCACTTTTCTGCCGGTGATTTCAAAAAACTTGTTCTCACTCGTCAAATTACTTTGCTCTGGAACAATCACAAAAATCGTTTGAAATTGCTCCATTTTTTTATCCATATCGCGATACATAAACTCACTTTTTCCCGTGCCACTTCTCCCGTAAATTAAATTTAATTTTACTTCATTTGCTTCCATAATTTCTCCTTAATAATTCGTCACACTCAAAGTTGGATAACGAAAACTTGCGTCCCCCACAATTGCTCCATCTTCTATATGATTGGCAAAAAAGTCACGTGAACCTTTTAAATAATAACGATAATTTACATCACTACTCACACGTCCATTTCCAATGATAATTGGGTCATCCCAAGTTACATCCATGGCATACCATTTTCCATCCAATTCTACATAATTCCAAGCATGACTTTCTGTCGCTCCACTGCTATTTTGACCCGTTCCACACGCAATCAAACAGGGAATCTGCAAATCATCCATAATGGATTTAAAGGCACGCGCATAGCCCTCGCACACCGTGCGTTGATTAATCAATGCACCATAAATATTGTAAATATTGTCCTGTGAAATCGTGCTATCATATTCCAAATTTGCTACCAAATAATCATGAACGCCTCTTATTTTTTCTTCATCACTACCTGATAAATCAGCCTCAATTTGCCTTTTTACTTGCTCAATTTCTTGAATTGCTTGTTCGACATCTGCCTCATCTTGGAACGTCCAATTCAAATAACTTCTACCATTGCTTGAGCCAATCTCAACTGTATACGTTGTGCCCCAAAGTTTCGTAGAAACTTTGGTTAACAAATACACTTTAGAAATATCTATATAAAACAATTCTGGATTATCAAAATTTAACGCATTAATCGCCAATTGAAACGAATTATTCAAAATTTCTTCGCCATCTTCCTGTTGCAATAACTCATTAAAAGTCGTCCCAAAATCTACGTTATATGTACCAGATTTCATGTTATCCAAATTCTTCTCTAACTCTGTGTAAATGATTTTCGCATAATCATCCAATTGCGCATAATAAGAAAAGATAGTCGCAGGACTTATGCTATTCTCCGAATCACTTGACGTTGGCGTTGTGTCTAAATCTGGCATTTCTACATCATCATAAGAAAGGCTCGAAGAATCTTTGCGCACACCAATCGTTTTTACATTTCCAGTCGTTTCTTCTGGTACTTGAATAACCGTTTCCCCTAAGTAATTTCCAATCCATTTTGACAAACGGTATTCCTCTGGAATATCAATCAAATCCAGAATATCCAAACAAGCATACACCGTAATAAAAAAAATCAACGATATTAGCAAATAAATAATCAAATTGATGAATCCATTTTGGTTTGATTTTTTCATAGTTTCCTCCTTTTTTATGAAGTTTCTCTTTTCCAGTAAAACAAATATTGTTGTGCAATTCCAGACAAATTCTGAAACTTCTCTTGCGCCAGCTGATGCAAAACTTTTCGACTCACTTTTTCTTCCTGTTCCTGATGAATATACAACTCATTCATCACACGCCTTACCCAAACATCAATCGGAAAAACGTCAAATTTTTGGAGCGCAAACAGCAAAATGCAATCTGCCACTTTTTCTCCGACTCCATCCAATTTGAGCAATTCTTCACGCATCAAATCCGTGCTTTCCAAATTTTGCACACTCTCCAAATCAAATTCCTTTTGCAAAATTTTTCTCGTTGTTTCATATACTCGCTTATCTCGAAAACCTAAGCCTAGCTTTCTCAAATCTTCAACTGTTGCTTTTCCTAACTGTTCCGGCGTTGGAAAAGTATAGAAAGCTTTCCCCTCAAATTCTATTTTATTTCCATATTCCTTAGAAATTCGTTCAATCGTCTTTTTTATTCTCGGAATATTATTATTCGCTGAAATAATAAATGAAATAATGCACTCCCAGAAATCCTGATGCAAAATTCGAATCCCCTGACCAAATTCTGTACTTTTTCGCATAAAATCATCTACTTTTGCCAGTTCTTCTTTCATGTGGTCATAATTATGATCCAAATCAAAATAATCTCTCACAATTGACTGGAAGTCACCTTGACATTTTCCTTTAAAAATAATTTTTTCGCCGTCTTTTTTCACATGAATTACCGCATTTTTGACAACACCAATATAACTGCCATCCGCCTGACAATTCCAGCGGAAGCATTGCCCACACTCAAAGATATGTTGCAAATGAAAAGACTCCTGACTTTCCAATCTATACTCTTGCTTTTGCATTTTTATTTCCTCTCTTTTATTATAGCATAATTTTACGAAAACTGCAAATAAAATCATAAAAAAACAGGCAGATGAAAACATCTCCTGTTTTTCCTCTTAGATATAATCTTGGTAAGCTGAGAATAAGAATCCACCCATGTAAATTTGAACCACTGGTACTAATACAACTAACACGAAGAAAATTAGAACTACACCAACTAATCCACCCGCAATCTCTGGCAATATTCTCATAATTTTATTCAGCGTATTATCGATATCAATATCCATATATTCTACTAACTTTTCCATCATTTCTGTTAAATCTGTTTGCATACCAATTTTCAACATCTCAACTGTCATTGGGTTTGAAAATTTCTCATTTTCAAATGGAGTAATCCAGGATTTACCAATATAAATATTATTAATCGAATCATTTACCATAGACAGCATCACTGTGTTATTCACCACATTTTTGCTAACTTCCAAAGCATCCTGAATACGAATTCCATTTTGAATATTTAATAACATATTTTTTAGCAATCTTGAAAAATCAACCAAATAAATTAATTTTCCAAAAATCGGCATCGTATACTTAAATTTATCAAAACGATATCTTCCTTGCGGTGTTCTAACATACATAATTGTCGCAATTGTAATACCTGCCACAATCAACACCGGCACATACCAAAAGGCAATCAATGTATCAACTACGCCAGCAAACCAAATCGTAATCCATGGCAATCGGTCTTTGGTTCCAACTGATTCAAAAATATTTTGTACAACTGGAAGTCCCACAATGATACAAACAAAAAGCAACAAGACTGTTCCTATCAATAACGCAATATTCGGAACCAAAATTCTTTTCAATTTTGTATTTAATGCTTCACTCTCATCCAAATATTTGATGGCTTGGCTCAATGCCAAATCCAATGAGCCCGAAAGTTCTCCAACTTTTATCATGTTAATATAAATGTAAGGAAATATATCAGCATAATATTCCATGGTTGTGTGCATATATTCACCAGACTCAACCCCATACAAAATATCTTCTACAATCAATTTCAGTTTCGGATTTTCTGTACTTTCCAAAACGGTGCTCAAGGCATGAACATTATTAAATTTTGCTTTTTTCAAAAGATAAAAACTTTGCGTAAAAACACGAATATCCTTTGAAGTAATCTTCTTTTTGTTCGCCATTTTATCCTTGATTTTTTCTCTTAGCGTTAGTCTTTGCAAATTCTTTTTTCCATTTTGCGTACGCTGAGAACCGATTTTTCTTAATTCATCATTTACTTTTCTGAAATTTCTAGGCTTTTTTTCGGTTCTGTCCATCATTTTAAACGTTTGCGTTAGACTAATTGGCATCAATTCGTTTTCTTTCAAACGTTTGATGCAATTTTCTTTGTTAATATCTGTAATGCTATTTTTCACAATTTGACCATTCTTGGTCATTGCTTTATACATATATGTTGGCATTTTACTTGTCCTCCTTTACTGTTTTTTCATTAAATCCAATTGCCTAATCGTTCGACTCAATGTCTCATAATTTCGTTCTTCTAACTGCGATTTTACTTGCTCCAACGACAATTTCCCTGATACATACGCATTTGCCAATGAATTCACCAAGCCAATCGAACCTTTATCGCTACTAGCTTGTATCGCATCTTCGATTTCTGAAACATTGAATTTCTCTTTTCTAATGCAAGCGCCAATCGTATTATCTACTACCATTACTTCTGGCACCATCACTAATTTTTCTGTTTTTGGTGAGGTCAGCAACCTTTGCGCTACCACAATTTTCAACAAATTCGATAGCAAATTCTTCACAGACATCTGGTCTCTGACATCATAAAAATTCACCATTCTATCAATCGTTTCTGCACATGATTTTGTATGTAAAGTACCAATTACCAAGTGTCCAGATTCCACGGTATCAATCACTGCTTCCATGGTTGCCTTATCACGAATTTCTCCAATCACCAAAATATCGCAATCTTCTCTCAAGCAATTTTGAACACCTTCCAAAAAGGTTGAAACGTCTTTTCCTGGTCCGACTTCTTTTTGCACAATAATCGACTTTTTACTTTTGTGCTTATATTCCACTGGATTTTCCAACGTCAATATTTTTCGATTTTGGTTTTGATTAATATCGTCAATCAAGGAATTCAAAGTCGTGGTTTTACCAGAATTCGTTTTTCCTGTTATCAACATCAAACCTTGTGGCTGATGGGTCATTCTTCTGACAACTTCTGGAATTCCCAATTCTTCAAAAGTAGGCAATTCTTCCTCTACAATTCGCATCGTTAGCACAGGAACTTCATCGGAAAACGAAACATTCACACGAAGCCTGACATCTTCAAAAACAAGCGATGTATCCAATTTTCTATCTTCCATATATTGCTCATTTCTCGCAACATTTCCTCTTATGATATAATCATAAATATCATACAAAGCCGCTTCATCCAATGGCTCCATCTCTTCTAATCGAACCAACTGTCTTGCAATTCTCAACGTTGGTTTCAATCCATTAATCAAATGAATATCAGATGCTTCCCTTTTCACTGCTTCTCTTATAATATTTTCTATCAAAATCATTCGTTCCCCTCCTACTTTTTTTCTGACGCAATTTTAGTACAAAACTAATCTTTTATCCACTTCTTCCAAAGTTGTAACCCCATCTAATACTTTATTCAAAGCATCCACAATCAATGGACGATACCCTTGCTGAGATGCCAAATCTCGAATTTTCAAACTAGATGCACCAGAAACAATTAAATCTCTGATTTCATCCGTCAATTCCAAGATTTCAAACACACCAATTCTATCTAAATATCCAGTATGATTGCACTTCTTGCAACCTTTTGTATCATAAGTAAACTTATTCGCAAAATCAAATTTAGCTTGATATCTTGCCCCAATTTTAGTAATCATTTTCTTTTCATCTTCTGTAAATTCTCTTTTAATCGCACAATGCGGACATATTCTTCGAAGCAGTCTTTGCGAAACCGATGTCGCTAAGGTACTTGAAATATCATAATCTGAAATTCCCATTTTACGAAGTCTTGTAATAACTTCTATCGCATTAATCGTGTGAATCGTAGACAATACATAATGACCTGTTTGTCCTGCTTGAATCGCTGTTTCCGCCGTTTCTAAATCACGCACCTCACCAAGCAAAATAATATCTGGGTCACTTCTTAAAATCGCTCTTAAAGCAGAAGCAAAGGATGATTGTCTGTCAATTTCGATTTGGTTAATTCCTGGCACTCGAATTTCCACTGGGTCTTCTACTGTAGTAATATTGATTTCTGATCTGTTCAAATAATCTAAAATACTGTACAAAGTCGTTGTTTTACCTTGACCTGTAGGCGCTGCAACAATCGTAATACTATTTCTTTTGTCAAAAAATTTCTTTAAAAGTCCTTCATCTTGAGGGAAACCTAAATCAAAAATGCTTCTCAAACCTTCGTTTTTCTTAAGCAATCTTAAACAAAACTTTTCTCCTTCCACCGTTGGCTCTGTTGCCACACGAATGTTATAATCGGAATACAAATTAATCGTTCCATCTTGCGCACCTTGGCGTTCTTGATACATATTCGAAATTGCTTTCAATCTCCCGATTAATTGCGTTTGTTTATCTTTTGGGAAATTAGCCACAGTAATCAACTCGCCATCCACCCTAAAACGAACTCTGATTTCATTCTCTAATGGTTCGATATGTATATCACTCGCTCTTTTATCCATTGCTGAACGAATGATGGTGTCCACCAATTTTGTGATATCCCCTGAATTAGAAATGGTCGCTTCTTCCTTACTTTCAAAAGATGCAATCACATTTTCGATATTGGTTTCAAATGTCAAAAATTTCTCCATTTCAAAACCACTTTTTTCTAATATGCTATTGACTTCTTCTACAGCTCGGCTATTGGATGTATCTGAAAAACAAACTTTAACACGTTTTCCTATCACTTCAAACACAACTGCTTTGCACGTTTTACATATACTAATAGGAAGATATTTGTCTTCTTGAACCTTAATATCATCTGTAGTCAAAATAATAACTCTTTCGCCTAAAATATCGCCCATTGCTTCAATCAACTTTTTCTGTGGGCACAAATTCAAAATATTTAAAATATCTCCTATTTTTTTGTTTGGATGCTTCTTTTGATACTCAATCGCTGCCTCAATATCTGCTTCTTTTACAACACCTCTTTTTACTAATTCTATACCTATTGGAGTTCTTCTTTTCATTTTATTTCTCCCTTCTTTTGTTCTTCTCTTCTTTCTATTATACAATATTTCAATCTCAAAATAAATATTTTTCGTTAAATTACCAACAATTACTATTTCTGAATTAATGGACCATATTGGGAATGATTCAAATAGTAACCGTCTGTCCCTACTGTATTCAAACTGCCAACCAATACCCATTTTCCTGTAACATGATTGTCATTTTCAAATGAAATCCCTCTTGTGCCCCATGCAAAAGCCACTCCTGGGTTGATATAATCACTCACATGATTCGTATTCTCATCATACGAATTTAAAATTGGCAAATTGGTTTTCTTATATTTAAAATAAGTTCCACCAAATGATTCTTGCCCGTTTTCTACGCCAAATCGGGGAATCCACACATACGATTTTTCGCTATCTTGCAAAATTGTGTTATCGTTAATCGTTTGATTTGCGCTATCTACATAAGTTTGATACGCATCACTTTCCAAAACCAACACACGCGCCCAATTCTTATTAGAATAACTATACCAAACTGGATTATCCGAAACATCTACCAATTGATATTTCCCAATTTGCTGATTATACGAAATCGGAAAAATAATTTTGACACCAGGTTGCACGCTTCCTGCTGTATTTGACGCCATGATATAATCTGTTTCGCCACCAACCATTTGTCTGATATATTCATCTGCAAAATTCGGTGAATTACATTCTCGAATGATTTCTTTTTCGACTACTTTGCTCAAAGCAACTTCCTTGGGCATGTTGTTAACTTTGTAACTTACTTTGACCGTTATCTTTTTGACAATGTCATAACTAGGATTCGGATTTTCGACAGAAATCTCACATGTATAGCCTTTCGGAATTGTTGTTTCAAACACTTTTGCATCTGTTGCACCTGGAATGGTATACGTGTTATCCACTTTTGTGGCAATTCCGCTATCTGATAACAAATCCAGCTTTGTTCCGATTTCGGAATAATACACTTGTCCTATGTTTTCGATAATGTTTGTCGCAATCCTCGTTGCTCCTGCTTTTCTTTCGATTTCTGCTGTATTCATGGTCAAGTTTACATAGACCATGGATATGACCCCAACCGTTGTCAAAATAATCAGCATTGCAATAACAGCATCTGCTGCCGTAATTCCTTTTTGATTCTTCAATTTGTTTTTCAGTTTTTCTTTTTTCATAACCACCCTCTATTAAAATTGTAAAGTAAAACTTTCCACAATTTTGTACACGATTGTGGAAATCCCAATCGCAAATCCAACCGGCATTTGTTGCCATGTTTGATATTTGTTTTTTCGCATTCCCAGCCATTTTAGAATTCCTAAAATGATGATACTTAAGATAGCCACAAAAGGCATTGCTATCACGCCTACTGCCAATAATATGTAACTCATCAAAAGCATAATTTGCACCAAATAATTTTTGGAAACTTTCCAATTTAGCAAAAATACAAGTACAAATAAAATTGCATATATAATATATCTATATATATTAACATTTCTTACTACATATAGATATACTGTATACACCATTTGGCAACAAAAGCCAAACAACAAAATAGAAGAATTGATTGTTCGGTACTCTTTGTCAATTCCTGCTACCAACACAAGTGTAATATATTGAAATACAAATAAAATTGCAAATTCTAGGATATTCATCGTAAAGAAATCGCCATGTTGATTTAACATCAAATACATCATTAAAAATACACTACCTGATAAAATTTCTAACAAAAAATAGCGAATTCTAATTTTTTCACCACAATATCTACATTTACCTTGCAAGAATAGATAACTCCATACTGGTACTAAGTCAAGTGCTCCTAATTTATGGTTACAAGTCGGGCAAAATGAACGTTCATGCGTAATATCTTTTTTGAGTGGAATTCGATAAACTGCCAACGTAAAAAAACTTCCAAAAAATGTCCCCATGACAAATAGAATTGCACCTAAAAAAATTTCCATATTTCTCCTTTTTACAAACAAAAGGTATATACCTATTTTTACTCAAGCATATACCTCTTGAAACATCAAATTATTTGCTTTATGATTAAACACCTGTATTTGTTGTGTTTCCTCCATTTAAAGTTTTCATATAACTCCATTTAGCATCTGCCCAAGTAAAGTTACCTGTATCTTCTGAACCTGTTTCATATTTTCTTGTAGCAACTAATGTTCCAGCTGAACTGTTACCTACATAAACTTTTATTGTACCTGTTTTACCAGATGCATCTTTATCACATACCATAAAATATCTTGTATTTGAACATGCTATACCAGAACCGATTTTACTTTCAATATATTGTACCATTGATTGTCCCATTACTGTTGCATCTTCTGTTACATAATATGCTTCATAATAATCAATTTGTATTTCAGCGATTTTTAATTCTGCTTGTTCAGCTGCTGTTGCTGATTCATTTGTATTTGATGCATTCACTGCTCTTGTCATAATTCCATTACTTCCTGCTACCAATGATAATGAAATACCTGCTAATATTAATAATACGATAATCGTAACTACTAAAGCTACTAAAGTTACACCTTTTTGATTTTTTAAATTTCTCATTTTTCTAATCTCCTTTGTTTTTTATTTTTTAATTTTTTTACGAACGTTTTATTCGTTTTATTTAAACATCATAGTTCCATTTAGAAGCTACCCAAGTGAAAAGGTCAGCATCTTCTTGATACGTTCTACTTGTTACTAGTGTTCCTGTAGCATCACTGCCTACATAAACATTAACAACACCACCAGTAACTGTCATGAAATATCTTGAATTAGAACATGCAACACCACTACCAATTTTTGATTCAATATAATCTGTCATGGTAGAAGATGTAGAAGCATCTACATAATAGTCATTGTAATAATCCATTTGCAATTCAGCAAGTTTCAATTCAGCTTGCTCAGCTGCAGTTGCTGCTTCATTTCTGTTAGCAGCATTAGTTGCTCTTGCCATAATTCCATTACTTCCTGCTACTAATGAAAGTGTTATTCCAGCTAAAATTAACAATACAATAATGGTAACGACTAATGCTACTAATGTAATACCTTTTTGATTTTTTAAACTTTTCATTTTCCAATCTCCTTTGCTTTATTTTTATTGATATGTTTCATAACATATTTGAAAGTCTCGTGTCTTCTAGAAAAAATTAAAAATCCACTTTTCCAATCACTCCCTTCAAATCTATATTAATTTATTTGTATATACTTAAAAAATTTAAATATACCCTTATTTAGAATTTGGACTTTCAAAGAAAGTTCCAGTTGTTGTTTGTGTTTGTGTTGCTGGAGTTGTTGTCGTAGTTGCTGGTGCTCCCACATTTGTATTAGTATTGGTATTTACTGTTGTTGTATTTGGTGTTGTGGTTGGATTTGCTCCTACATTTTGATTTTGTGTTGTGCTAGTGGTTGTATTATTGGGAGTCGTTGCTTCTGTATTGACTGTATAATCATCAAAAGGATTTGAATTTCCTCTTTCATACGACCTTTTCTCTGCATATACAGCAAGTTCCGATGCATTGATACTATATGACTTCAAAGAATTAATCAGCTCTCCCTCCGTCATTCCATCTGCTGTTGCATCACCACCATTTGTATAAGCAATTTCTTGTTTAATAGACGTTGTTTTGCTATCTGGACTATATTCCTTAATTTCTGCCACACTTATATTCGCTGGAACATAGTCATACAATGCAACTGCCAAAATTAACAATACTAATATTAGCAAAACAATAAAAATAAATACTTCCTTCATTACATTTTTCTTACTTCTCATTGGAATCCCTCGCTCCTTACTAATTTACTTTATTTTTGGTATTCGTTGTATTGGTTGTATTGGAATTAACGGTTTGTGTATCTGAAGAATTCTTTGATTCGTTTTGTGGAATCACTGGTGTATCAATCAAATCTGCTCCATTTATTTTTACTTCTTTAACCGTTAAAGTCACTTGCAAATCTTCTCCGCTTTTTTGCATATCAAAATCATTAATTTCAAAACCTAAGCGGTCATCATCTTCTAAATCAAAAATGAAATCTGTCAAATTGATATACTTGCCTAGCAGTGTAAATTTCAAATCGCATACCATATAATCACTTGTTGCTGAGTTTCGCATAGCACTAGCTGAAGTTGTATTTTTTTGAATAACCATATCAATTGCCACACCTTCTTCTGTTGCATAATTACCAATGATTGTCCACAAAAAGCTGACATCATAAATATCTTTTAGTTCATTTTCACCAATTCCTAATACATTATCACCAGTTGTTGTTGGAACGATTTCATCGTACTCTTCCTTAGATGTATTATAATTGGTAATACTCGTTGCCAATTGCTTTCTTTTTGCTTCATATTCTGTTGTTGTTTTCGCTTCTAATATAGCAGATGCTTTGTTCAGTTCTTCACTTGCTTTTGACAACTGACTCATAGATGGCACTACTTTTCGGATGGTTTCATTGTTTCCAAACGTTACTTCGTAGCACACAATCATCAACAATATTAAAATAATCGATAATATTATTTTTCTTGTCATGGTAAATCTCCTTCTATCGTTACTTGAACAACTGAATCACTTTTTTGTCCACTCGTTGATTTTACATTTTTCAAAATTTCACTCGTGGTAAGAACTGCTTTAAAATAACCTAGTTGTTCATATTTTTCGGCTTCTGCCTGAATCACCATATGCGTTCCCGTTGTATTTTTAATGGAAGTTAGTTTCACTTTGTTAGGTATCGCAAACATGATTCTATTTAATAAATTTGGCACCGAATCCTTTTGAACAACTGCCTGTTTTCCTGGCGTTGATGTTGGTTCTTGTGGCGATGTTATCTCTGTCAATAAAGATTGGTACGTAGAAGCCCTTCCTGAAATCGTAGAAATATCATTATCAATTTTTGCAAGTTCAAGAGCAGCTTTGCTTGTTGCCCCTGCAATCTGATTTTTCTTATTTTCTATTTGATGGGATATCACACTACTAAATATCACAAACATAACTGCCAACATTACACACAAGCTAGATGCTCTGATTAACGTTTTCTCCAAACTTTGCAACGGAGCCGAAAAATCTTCTTTTACGTTTTGACCAAAATGCAAGAAGTAATCTTTTATCATACCAAAGTCCACATCTTGGCTCCATATGCTATCTCCTGATGAACCTCCTGCTACCACTTTTCCTTTTGAAAAATTCACTTCTTTGTTCACCATTCCTAAGCCATCTAACGCCAGCGCAATCGCTGAATTCACTTCCATATATTCTTTGATTGGCAACTGCGAATTTCTATCTTCCAAAAAATATGGTTTCAAAATTTCACATTTTGTTCCTGGCAAATAATCTTGAAAATATAAATCCACATTATTGATACAAGTTCCCAATCCTGTGATATAAACTTTATCAATGTTCGAAAAAAATCCAGTTGTGATTTCTTTTGTTTTTTGTACAATTTTATATAAAACAGATGTCACAATGTCCATATATTCATTATTGTCAGTATACAATCCTGTCGAATTTTGGGTGTAAATCGTCATGTTTTTACAAACTTCATACGATTTCGAATAGGAATTTTCAATCTGATTAATCTCCTCTAAAATGTTTCCCATTCCTTCGTCTAGCACATCAATTTGATAAATTTGTCCATCCACAATCGTTGTAATTTTGGTTTTGTTTTCGATATTGACAATCGCAATATTTTCTCTTTGTTCAATATGTGCCAAATTGGTAATGCTTGTACTAATTGGTGTTAGCGTATTTAATCTATAACTTCCTAACGATTTCGTTCGGTTTGCAATATCACTTTTATTTACCATAATGCTAATTGCTTTTTGTTTTTCCATTTCTTGTTGTTCATCTACTGTAAGATATCGATAATCTAGTGAAGCCATATTATAGCCTCTTTCACTACATAACATTTCGTATTCAATATCAACTGCTTTTTTTACATCTTTCTTGCTTAACAAAGAAGAAACTTTGAACTCTCCATACATCTCGTTTGATACATTCATACTAATTGGAACTTTGTAGCTATACGTTTCACTAATAATTTTATTTAATGTTTCATCTAAGTCACCATCATAAAATACAATATTATAATTCTCGATTTTGATTGTTTCTTTGTCCTTCTGTAATTTCGCATATTTAATTATATGATCCTCTATATAAATACCCAAACTGCTTTGCATTTATTTTTCTCCTTTGACTTTAGAATTACATTATATATTGTATTTATATCTTTAATCCTCAAAAAAGTCAATAGAATTATCGAATGTAATACAAATATAATGGTTTTGTAATATTTTTGTAATATTTTGACAAATTTTGTAACAATTACTCATGTAATTATGAAATAGTAATATTGTATCCATTCTATTTTTTTTCATGCAAAATTTAAAATTGTAAAATCAATGTATAATTCTGCTATTTTCGGAAAATCTATAACTATAACAATCAAATACAAGGAGGAAAAATTATGAATTCAGAAAAACACATTAAAGTGACAGGATATTCAAACATTTCATGGAAGGACGCCATTGTAAAAACAATTGACGAAGCATCTAAAACATTGAAAAATTTAACAAGTATCGTTGTATTAGAACAACGCGCCAACATTTCAAACGACAAAATCGTAGAATATATGGTAGATTTAGACATCTCATTCAAAATCGAACCATTCCAAGAGCAACCTACAGACGACACAGATAACATGTAATAAAAAAATTAACCGTAGGGGGTTGGTCTTGACCAACCCAATTTATAAACCATTTCATTTGAAAGGAGGTCATTCATGAAACCAATCAACAGTAAAGAAGAATATGCAACCTATGTCGACCAAAAAACGCCAAACTCTCCTATTTTAAAAAATTGCTTCAATGCCTTTTGGGTCGGTGGCTTGATTTGTGCCCTTGGGCAAATCATCTTCGAAATCTGCAAAACACGCGGGATTGACGAAACCACTTCCTACACCATTGTATCCATCTCATTAATCTTCATCAGTGCCTTTTTAACCGCATTAAACATCTTCAATAAAATAGGAAAATTTGCAGGAGCCGGTTCGCTTGTTCCTATTACAGGATTTGCAAATTCAATTGTATCTCCAGCTATGGAATATAAATCAGAAGGATACGTCATGGGTGTGGGCGCGAAAATGTTTACAGTCGCAGGTCCCGTTTTAGTATATGGAATCTCAACCAGCATCATCATCGGAATTCTCTATATCATTTTCAACACCCAATCCATCACATTAATTTAACATAGGGGCACGGGGCACCGTGCCCTTCTAGAACAATAACAGAAAGGAAAAAAATCATGAAAAAAGTAGGAAATCAATCATATTTTATGTCAAAACCAATCAACATTTTATCCACCGCCTGCATTGTTGGACCCAAAGAAAAAGATGGTCCCTTAAATGCCTATTTTGACCAATGCTTAGAAGACGAATTTTGGGGCGAAAATAGCTGGGAAAAAGCAGAAAGCAAAATCATCAAAGAAACTGTCAACACAGCCATTGCCAAATCAAAAATTGCCTCCAGCAGCATTGATTTCGTTTTTGCAGGTGACTTATTAAACCAATGTATCTCATCATCCTTTGGACTACGCGAATCCAACATTCCGTTTTTCGGAATTTTTGGCGCATGCTCTACTTTTGGTGAAGCCCTTACCCTAGGTTCCATGACTATTGACGGAGATTTTGCCACAAACGTTGTATGTGCTGCCTCAAGTCACTTCTGTAGTGCAGAAAAACAATTTCGTTTTCCACTTGAACTCGGCAACCAACGTGCTCCATCCAGTCAATGGACTGTCACTGGTTCCGGAGCAGCCGTTCTTTCCAAAGATGGTGAAGGACCTTATGTTACAGCCATCACACCTGGAAAAATCGTTGACATGGGAATCAAAGATGCCAACAACATGGGAGCCGCCATGGCAGGTGCAGCACAAGATACCCTTTTGTGCCACTTCAAAGACACGGGAAGAAACCCTAGTTACTATGACGCCATTTTCACAGGCGATTTAGGTCACGTCGGAAAAGATATTTTAATCGACTTAATGGAAACAAAAGGGTACAATATAAAAGCAAACTATAACGATTGTGGTGTATTAATTTTCGACAAAGAACAACAAGACACCCACAGTGGTGGTTCTGGCTGCGGTTGTAGTGCAAGCGTATTTTGTGGTTATATTTCACACATGTTCAAAGAAGGAAAATACAAAAAAGTTCTCTTAATGCCAACAGGTGCCTTAATGAATTCAACCACTTCTCAACAAGGGGAATCGATTCCAGGCATCGCACACGCAGTTGCCATCGAAGCAACTTGCCCTAATTTATAAAAGGAGGAATTTATATGGATTGGACAATGGTCTTAAAAGCCTTTATTTTAGGCGGAATCATTTGTGTCATTGGTCAAATACTCATTGATAAAACAAAATTAACACCAGCCCGTATTCTCGTTGCCTTTGTTACAACAGGAGCCATTCTAGGCGGACTAGGTTGGTACAAACACTTAATCAATTGGGCTGGCTGTGGCGCAAGTGTTCCTTTAACTGGCTTTGGCAATCTCCTTGCAAAAGGAGCCATTGAAGAAGTCAAAACAAATGGCTTAATTGGTGCTTTCACAGGCGGTACCAAAGCTGCTGCTGCCGGAATTGCAGCCGCCATCTTCTTCGGCTATATTGCATCACTTGTATCAAAACCAAAAATCAAGAAACAATAAGGAGTTCATTATGCAAGATATTTGGAAAGTAATAATTCTATCTGCTGTATCAGAAATCTTTTTGTTTGTGTTAACCAAATTAATGGGAAACAAAGAAATTTCTCAATTAAGCATGTTTGATTATATCATCGGCATCACCATCGGTTCCATTGCTGCCGAAATGGCAACAGCCTTGGAATCCGATTACAAAGAGCCTTTAGTCGCCATGGCGATTTACGCCATCATCGCAATTCTCATTTCTGTGATTTGTGAAAAATCTCTAAAGGCGCGCCGCTTTATTTATGGAACTTCTCTTATTTTACTAAACAATGGCAAACTCTATCGAAAAAATTTTAAAACTGCCAAAATGGACATCAACGAATTTCTAGTACAATGCAGAACCAATGGTTATTTTAATTTAGCAGATATTAAAACTGCTGTTTTGGAACCAAATGGAAAAATCAGTTTTTTACCAAAAAATACAGCTCGTCCCGCTACGCCAGGCGACTTAAATTTGGAACCAGACCCAGCTACCATTGACATCAATGTCATCATTGATGGACGAATTCTATACGACAATCTCAAAAATTCTGGTCATGATGAAATGTGGCTTCAAAAAGAATTAGTTTCCCAAGGTTTTAACAAACATGAACAAATCTTTTTAGCCACCTTAAATCGCCAAGGCAATTTAAGCGTTTATGGAAATAATCCAGCCGAAAATGACCATGATTTTTGGCAATAGTATCACAACACGACTGTTGTAAAACAAGACAAAGAATTTTTTATATTTTATAATGATAAAGAATGAAATAGAAATTGAAGGAGTAAACCATGTATTTAAAAAGACTAAAAGAACTAAGAGTAGATCGAGATTTGAAACAAGCAAAAATAGCAACGCTTCTAGGTATGAAACAACAGCAATATTCCAGATACGAAATTGGCGTCAATGAAATTCCTTTTGAATATGTCGTAAAACTCGCCCAATTTTACGATGTTTCAATTGATTACATAGCAGAACTGACCGACCAACCAACTTCTTATTTTCACAAAAAGAGCAGTTAAACAAGCAAAAGATGCCATTTTTCTTTGGCATCTTTTATTTGTTTTTTTGACTTAACTTTCCGCCTCTAATTTCACTTCTAATAACTTATTTTTCAATTCTGACTCAATCTTCGCAAGCTCGATTTCAGCCTCTTGCCTCTTCCTTTTTCCTTCCGTATGAATTTGAAGTACAGTATCCAATGTTTCAATAATATCCGCATTCGTTTTCGACAATGTTTCCACATCCACAATTGCTCTTTCAGACTCTTGCGCAATTTCGATGGTTCCTTGTTTCAATAATTCACTATTCGCCTTCAACATATCATTGGTCAAATTTGACACTTTTCTTTGCGTCTCCAAAGCAGACTTTGAATTCGCCAATCCCAAAGCAATCACCACTTGATTTTTCCACAATGGAATCGTATTAATAATCGAACTTTGAATTTTGTTCACCAATTCACTATCATTGTTTTGAATCAATCGAATCTGTGGTGCCATTTGAATAGAAATAATACGCGTTGTTTTCAAATCATAAATTTTCTTTTCAAAACGATTCATCGTATCTGCCATATCTTTGACAGCCTGCACATCCAATTGGTCAGAAGTTTCACGTGCTTTCGCCTCTAACGCAGGCAACACTTTCGTTCTTAATTCCTCCAACTTCTTTTCCCCAGCAATAATGTACAACGAAATTTCCTTAAAATATTCCAAATTCTTTTCATACATCGTATCAAAAACCGCAATATCCTTCAGCATCGTCAACTTCTGCGCTTCCAACGTTTTCTCAATCGTCCCAATATTATTCTCTACTTTATTATATTTCGCCACCATTTTATTCACTTGTTTCTTTACCGAATTAAAGAAGCTTGGTTTTGAATTGATGATATTCGAAGAATCTGATTGAAAATCTTTGATTTCTGAAACCAAATCAGACAACAAATCTCCCACTTTCCCCGTATCTTTTGTCTTCACTTCTGCCAAAACGGTATCCGAAAACTTCGAAATATTCGTTTGCGCAGATGCTCCAAATTGCAAAATTTGTGCCGTATTCGAAACATCAATTTTCGCCAAAAACTTGTCAATTGCTGCTTTTTCTTTTTCATCCAAAGTATCATAATTCAACGAACTTTCGACCTTTTCCTCCGTAATTTCGCCTGCCTCTTGCGCCACAAGGCTATTCGTAATCTTCTCTGTTTCCACATTTTCTACTTTTAATTCTAACTCTTCCATACTTTTTTCCTTTCTTTTATAAATTCGAATTAAATAAATTTTTCAATTGATAAATCACATCATCTGAATCCGCATTAATATTGGCTGCTTCATTAATAGACGATATTTTATCTAATGCCTCAATATCCGCATTATAGCCAATTGTGTAAATTGGAATATCCAAATTCTGAATGATATTACTTGCCTCTTCAATCGAATGCCCTGTGTTTGTGTCGCCATCACTTAGCACAAACATCATCATTTTCGAATCAGGAACTTCTTGTTGCTTTTTCACCAACATATTCGCAGCCACGATAATCGCATCAAACGTCGCTGTTTTTCCATTGGCATACAAGCCATCTAACGCGCCATTGAAATACGCCTTTTGATTCAAATTAAATTCATTAATCGGCAAATTAATCGTCACATCCGTGCTATAACTTACCAAACCAATTTGGTTATTGCTATTAATATATTGCATACTATTTCTAAGCGATTGCTTCAATCGTGCCAATGGCTCTCCCGCCATACTTCCTGAAATATCCGTCACAAATACCGCAATAATTGGTTTACCCAAATCTTTTTCCTTTTTCCACAAATCTTGCGCACTTGTCAAAGTTTTGCCATCATATGGATTCGCTTGTGGCACATAATCCACATTATTATTAAAACCATAATCCGTTGCCAATTTTTGCACTTCATTAGACAAGCAATATGTTGTAAACAAATCCAAAACTTGACTTTTTTCATCCTCCAAGTTTCCAACCACATACATTGGGCTATCATGTCTTACACCAAATGGAATAAAGGTATAATCACGCTTCAAAGTCGCATCATTACTATACGTTTGATATTCCAAAATGAATGCATCCAGCGAACCACTTTCCGCAGCACCTCTCATTTGCATCGTTGTATACGAAACAAATGGAATATTGCTTTGGAATTTCTGGAAACCGCTTATAGCTGTTGAACTAAGCGGATTTTCTTGGTCAAAATACGTTAACGTAGAAATCAAGAAATTCATACCCGTTGAACTTGCATAAGGATTGGTATATCCCATTGCAATTTCATTGTTAATCGTGGCTTGCACAACCGCACCCAAATCCACAGTACCATATTTTTGTTGCAAAGCATCATACGTTGAGCTAGAAAGCAACATTCCAGTCGCATTTTTGGCAATTCCATCACTTACTTTTTTCAATTCGACTTTTTGCGCCTGCAACATTTCTGCCCATAATTCATTTGACGGCGTAAAACCATCTGGCACATATTTTCCAGAGGCAATGTAATCTACCGCAGTACCAGAAGCAATGGAACGAATCGAAACCGAAACTTTTTTACCATTCACCGTTTTGTTCGAACGATTAAATCGATTTGCCACTTCATTTAACCATCCATCTTGATCCTCGCCCGCCTTTTCCGGAGAAGAAAAAATCTCAATATTGATTTCTCCTTTTCCTTCCACTGACAAAGGATACTCCGAAATATCAGGCAACTCATCCTCCAAATTTGTGTCCCCAAAAGAAACCGTCGATTTCACCAAATCCGCCTCTTTTACATGAATGCCTTTCAAATAACTTTCTAAATAAGACATCGCCTTGTCAAACGATTTTTCTGTCGATGATTTATTCAAATTTTGCGTAGACATAATTCCTACAACAACAATTAAAATAAAAATAATCATCAAAATCAACATCATTTTTTTGTTTGATTCTTTTTTCATTTTTATCTTCCTTTCTCGTATAAAATCCCTCTGTACGGGCGGATGCCCACATCCGCCCTGTTGCAATAATTTATAAAAATTTTATCAAATTTTTCAAGATTGGGTCAATGTGGGCATTGACCCCTACGTATGCCTAACCCTTTATTATACCACATTTTGGCAAAAATTGCAATTTGACAAATTGTGGAAAATGTGATATAATAAAATATTAGGGTATTTGTAAGGGCACGGGGCACCGTGCCCCTACGTTAATTATCCCCACGTAACATTTTCAGCGATTCTGTCATGTCGCTCAAAACATTGCTCAACGTATCATCTGTTGCGGTGTCATCTAATTGCGAAACTTCTGTTAATAATTTATTGAATTCATTCAAGATGTTTTCATTGGCGACCAACAATTTCTGCATATATTTTTCGTGCTCTGCTTGCCCACCCATATCAGTATCAAATATCGCAATTCGGTTGAGCATTTTGCGCACATTGTTGACCAAAAAGTTCAAAGCCTGATTTCCCAAATCAAGCAAAGCCGTAAAATGTTCCTTATTATTTTGCTCCAAAATTTCATGCAATACTTTATTTTTCTTTTCAATTGCAGTTACCTGCTCAATCGCCTGTTTGATTTCTTTGGCAAAAGGCGCTTTTTTGGAATAACAAGCTTCTAAAGCTTGTCTGTAATCGTCTGCATCTTTTAATTTATCTAAATCGTAACCATATTTCGCTGTATTGGATTTGGCAAGATACAAAACTTCTCCTGCCAAAATCACTCCATTCAGAAACAACATCGTGCAAAATAGCACTGGCTGCGTCGCAAATGACAAACCATAAATTCCTGGCGAAAACAGGATAATATCAACAAAGGCTAAAATGATTGTAATAATTAATAATCTTAGAAAAAATTTATTATTCATTTTAACCTCCTATTCCTCTGTTTCTTCTTCATTTCTCGCATCAGTAATGCACAATTTCACTTTCGTAATTTTTTTATCTTTCACTTTTTCGATTTTATAAACCACATCATCAATCTCAAGCACTGGCTTTTCTTTTTCCGACGGAATTCTACCTAAGCAATCCGTTAAATAACCGGAAAGTGTTTCATAATCGCCTTCTGGAATATTGATATCCAAAATTTTATTGCATTCATAAATTGGAATTCCACCGTCTAAAATATAAGTATTTTCATCGATTTTTTCGTACTCATTTTCAAATTCGTCAAACTCATCGAAAATATCGCCTACGATTTCTTCTAAAATATCTTCCATGGTCACAAGACCTGCCGTTCCACCGTACTCATCAATCACAATTGCAATTTGCTTTTTGTTTTTTCGCATTTCCGAAAACAATTCATCAATATTTTTTGTTTCTGGCACAAAGTAGGCATCTTTTACGAGATTTTTGACTTTCGTATTCTTATTTTTTTGTTCCAATAACATATCTTTGATATACATAATACCAATAATTTGGTCTATATTATCTTTATACACTGGAATTCTGCTATATTTATAATCTTCCGCAATTTCCGAAATGGCATCTGACATGGCTAAATTGCTGTCTAGCGCAAAAATCTCATTTCTTGGGGTCATAATTTCAGAAACGGTTCTGTCATTAAATTCGAAAATGTTGTTAATCATTTCTTTTTCGTTTTGTTCAATCGTGCCTTTCTCCTGCCCAACATCGACCATCATTCGGATTTCTTCTTCTGTAACAACTTCTTCTTCATCACCTGTCACACCAAAAAGTTTGGAAACAAGATTGGTCGAAAATTCCAAAAATTTCACAAATGGCGATGTCACCATGCTAATAAATTGAATGACACCAATACTTGCAAATGCAATCATTTCTGATTTTTTCATCGCAATTCGTTTTGGTACTAACTCACCAAAAATTAAGGTAAAATACGATAAAATAATGGTAATTAGGACAATCGAAATGCCACCCCAAGTTTCTACTGTCATACTTGGCACCAAGTCATGTAAGATTGGTGCTAATTTTTTGGCAAATGTATCGGATGCAAACGCACTGGATAGAAATCCCGCTAGCGTAATTCCTATTTGAATCGTTGCCAAAAATCGACTTGGTTCCTTTAACATTTTTTCAATTTTTTTCGCTTTTTTGTTTCCCTCTTTTGCCATCATTTCAATTTTATTATCATTCAATGAAATAAATGCAATTTCACTCGCCGCAAAAAATGCATTCAATAAAATTAAAACAACTAATACTAAAAACTGCATAATTAATTCTTTCCTCCATTTTCTAAATTAACAATCACAGCATCTTTTTTTGATTTCGTCAAATTGATGCATCCTTCTTTTGTAACGCGATACGTATCTTCAATTCGGATGCCAAATCTTCCTGGCTTATAAATTCCAGGCTCAATGGCAATGACCGCGTTTTCCTTGCAATAATTTTCTATGGTTGACCTTAGGACAGGCTCTTCATGAACCTCCAGCCCAACGCCATGCCCAAATGCATGCATGACTTCATAATTTTTCAAACGATAGTCAACTTCTCTATCTTTTATCACTTGCTTAATATTGGCTCCATCTTTCAAGCAACTTACGATTTTTTGCTGCTCCTCTCGCACAAATTCATAAGCACTTACCCATTCATCTTTCACATGGTCCACAAAAATAACACGCGAAAAATCTGCACAATATCCCTGATATTTCGCTCCAATGTCCAATTGAATGATATCACCAGACTTCAATTTTCGCTCTGTTGGCACAGCATGTGGCATCGATGTATTTTCGCCAAAAGCCACCACAGAATCAAATGCCAAACCATCTGCCCCATTTTCAATCATAAATTTTTCAATTTCAAAAGCCAACTGTTTTTCTGTCATTCCATAATGCAAAACTTTTTTGGCATGTTCGAAGGCTTTATCTGTAATTTCACACGCTTTTTGAATGCATGCAATTTCCTCCTCATCTTTCACAACGCGGTGATTTTCAATGATACCGTCTGTTTCTACAAGGCTCACTTGATACGTTTGCAAATATCTTTTGTAAACTTCATACGTCACATATTTTTCCTCAAATCCGACGTCTTGGCAATCCATGAAAAATCCTTCATAATCAAATTTACTCAATGTACGAACATCGTATGCAACAATTTCATCATCAATCGTCAATTGACCATTAACTGCTTCAATATACCTAGAATCCGTAATAAACACGTTTTCCTTTGGGGCAACAATCAATACGCCTTCCGCATCCAGCCCTGTCAAATATTTCACATTGTATGGATTAGATACAATCATCCCATCCAATTCCATTGATTTCAATTGGTCTCTTAGCCACTTAATTCGTATATTCATAAAAACCACCTACTCCATTCATCGAAAATTAAAAGATTCTAAGTATTTGATTACTGATTGCCCCACAAAGTGCCATAAAACCAATAAATACCATATTCGCAGGCAAAAAGATGCACGCAACTGCTCCAATCACTAAAAATGGTCCAAATGGCATATATTGGTCTTCACTTTTCAAAATAAATGCTCTTATCATCAGTACAATCACAGAAACAATGGCTCCCACAAAAAATGCCAATAGCGAAATTTGCGCAATATTGCTCACGCCAAAATACAATCCAATTGCCCCCATAAATTTGACATCACCAAGTCCCATTGCTTCTTTTCCTGCAATAATTCCACCAAGCAACGTAATCGCACCAAAAATTCCGGCACCTGTTAGCATTCCTAATAACATATCTTTCGCCAGATTGATGTTATTCATGCCATACATAAACGTAAAAATCAAACCAACTTGGAATATTGTCAAATTCAATCGATTTGGCAAAATGCGGTATTTTAAATCAATCATGAAACTGCTTACCAACATTGGCATCAAAACCATAAATTTGACTAAATCCAAATTCTGCATGGGCGTATTTCCTATTCCAAAACGGCGCAATAATGCAACATACAAAATAACCATAATTAGCATACAAGTATATGTTTTGGGAATGCCTTCTTTGTTGCTCACAAAAAAATCTTTGGAAAATACTTTTTGTTCTTCTGGCAATCTCACATTCATCCATGCTACTAATTTGCCCACAAATAGCGCTATTATGCCAAATATAACATATACCAATATATGTACATTATTTTGATCATACATTTTTTTCGTCCTCTTTCTTCTTTTGTTTTTTTACATAAGCTTGAATGATTTTTTCTTCTAATGGTCTTTTCACTTTCGTCATCCACATATCCTTTTGCGAAATGGGATTTACCAAGATGGAAAACATTTTCGAGCGATTCGCCCCAATAATATCCGTAAAAATTTGGTCACCCACGACTGCAATTTCCGCATTTTGCAATTGTAATTGTTTTTGCGCCTTTTTAAAGCCTCTTTTCAATGGTTTGGTAGCAAAATAAAAATATTCAATTTCCAATGCTTTTGCCACTGTTTTGACTTTTTCTACCTTATTGCTATTGGATAAAATAATGAGTTTTACTCCCTTTTCTTTCAAACGATTCGCCCAGCTTTTTACGCCATCTAACAAATTTTCGTCAAAATCAATTAACGTGTTATCCACATCTAAAATGACACCTTTAATCCCATTTTCTCGCAACAATTCCAAGGTTATATCTGTGACTTTATCACAATAATAATCTGGATAAATCATGTTTTCTCATTCCTTCCTTCCTTATATATTACCAATATGTTGCGATTTTGTCAATATCATTTCACAAAATATCTCAAACACAACTTACACAAAGAATTTCAAAATCTCCAAATTTCGCACTTTATCGACTAACACGATGTAAGGTTTACCTTGCATTTTGTCAAGTAAACCTTACATTTCGATTAACTTGACTGTTTTTTTTGTCAACTGAAATTAACATTTTGGTATTTTTATTAATTTTAAGGTGTTTTTACAAAGTTCCAATAACAAAAGCGAGTGGCTGATAGCCGCCCTTACAGCATCAAAATAGGAGATATTTTTTGAAATATCCCCTATCTTTTTATTATATCATATTTTTAAATTTATGTCAACTTGACAAATTCTTGGAAATGTGCTTGTTTAACACTTTTCAATTTATATTTTTATACCGTTCTATTTTTTTATCGTCAAATTAACGCTTTTTTCGATTTCACTGTACGTATCTTTTACTGTGATTTTTACTTTTCCTGGAGCCACTCCTGTTACAATTCCATTGGCATTAACGATTGCAACTTCGTCATCACTAGACTCATATTTTAAGGTTTCAATACTTGCATCAGAAGGAGAAGCGACCAATTTCATTTGCAATGATTTTCCAACTTTTACAGTTGTGTTAGTTGTCGAAAAAGCAATGGATTTGATTGGAATGATAGCACGCAAATCTACAGTTGCTGTCAAGTCTCCCTTAGTGGCTGTAATCGTTGATTTCCCAACTGAAATCGCTTTTGCAATACCATCTTCAATTTCAATTGCATCTTCATTAGAGGAAGTCAATTCGACTTCATTCATGTTAATTGGCGCTCCATTTACCAAAACTGATACTGGCTCTTTTTCCTTACTTTTCACAGATAAATATTTTTGCTCTATCCTAATTTCCATCGTATCTTTAGGAGGTTCCTCCTCAGGAACGGTATTTCCCGCTCCCAACGAAGTTTCCACTTTTACTAATGAATATCCTGCAATTTTTCCTTTATCCAAAATAATCAAACAAGCCCCCATGCAAACAAGTATAAATAAAATAATCGAAAATGGTAATATTTTTACTTTCTTATTATTTTTCTGTTTTTTACTTTTTCTACTTTTTTTCTTAGCCATACTTTCTCCTTTTTCTGATGTGTTTATTCTTCCTCTTCTGTGATATCTTCTGCCGTTTCTTCTACATCATCAATTTCTACATCTTCACCATCTTCTTCACTCAATAATTCGTCATCCTCTTCTTCGTCTTCTTCATATTCTAGTTCTATTTCTTCATGAACTGGTGGTGGTGTTAATTTTGTATTAATTTCGATGTCTTGATATGTTTTAAGTCCTGTTCCAGTTGGAATTAACTTACCAATGATAACATTTTCTTTTAAGCCAATTAACGCATCTACTTTTCCTTTGATTGCAGCTTCTGTCAATACTTTTGTTGTTTCTTGGAAAGACGCTGCTGACAAGAAACTTTCCGTTGCAAGAGAAGCTTTCGTAATACCCAATAATGCTCTTTTTCCTGTTGCAGGACGTTTTCCTTCTTCTTCCATTTTCTGGTTGATTTCTTCAAAGTCAAGTAAATCAACCAATGATGCTCCATACAAACCTGTATCTCCTGGGTCTTCGATTCTGACTTTCTTAAGCATTTGTCTTGCAATCACTTCAATGTGTTTATCATTAATATCAACACCTTGGTTACGATATACTTTTTGCACTTCTGAAATAATGTAATTATAAACACCTTCAGCACCTTTGATAACAAGCAATTCATTTGGATTGATTGAGCCTTCTGTCAAAGCATCACCAGCTTCAACATGGTCACCTTCTCTGACTTTCAATTTCGAGCCAAAGCTAATCGCATAGGTCTTGCTATTGTCTTTTGAAGTAACGATGACTTCTTTTCTCTTTTTCTCATCATTAATCTTAACTGTACCACTAATTTCAGTAATCACAGCAACACCTTTTGGATTTCTTGCTTCAAACAACTCTTCCACTCTAGGAAGACCTTGTGTAATATCGCCACCTGCGACACCACCTGTGTGGAATGTTCTCATTGTAAGCTGTGTACCAGGCTCACCAATTGATTGGGCAGCAATAATACCAACGGATTCACCTTTATTCACCAATTTTCTTGTCGCCAATCCCATACCATAACATTTACAGCACGTTCCTTGTTTTGCCTTACAGCCCAAAATAGAACGTACATAAACTTTTGTGATACCGCTATCCACAATTTTCTTGGCTATTTGCTCTGTAATCATGGTATTGTTATCAACCAATAATTCGCCTGTTTCTGGATGTTTCAAATCATCAATCACAAAACGTCCAACTAATCTTTCTTCTAAGCCTTCAATAATTTGGTTGCCATCTTTGATATCTTCAATTTCAATTCCATCATGAGAACCACAGTCGTCCTCACGAATAATGATGTCTTGCGAAACATCAACCAATCTTCTTGTCAAGTATCCTGAATCGGCTGTTCTTAAGGCTGTATCGGTCAAACCTTTTCTCGCACCATGGGCAGAAATGAAGTATTCTAATGAATCCAATCCCTCACGGAAACAAGATTTGACCGGGATTTCAACTGCTTTACCAGAGGTATTGGCCATCAATCCACGCATACCTGCGATTTGTCTTAACTGGTTCATGTTACCACGGGCACCAGATTGCGCCATCATGTAAATTGGGTTCAATTCATCAAAATTATCTTTCATGGCATTTGTAACATCATTGGTCGCCTTTTCCCAAATTTTGATAATGGCATCATAACGCTCATCGTTTGTAATCATACCTCTTTGATATTGCTTAAAAATATGGTCAACATCGCTATCTGCTTTTGCCAAAATGTCTTTTTTCGCCTCAGGCACGGCAACGTCCGCAACAGACACTGTAATCGCACCTTTTGTTGAATATTTGTAACCAGTTGCTTTGATATAGTCCAATACTTCCGCCGTCTCAGACAAACCATGAACATTGATACATTTTGAAACAATGGTTCCTAAATTCTTTTTGATAACTGGAAAATCAATTTCCAAATCAAATTCTTTTTCTGGGTCATTTCTATCCACAAATCCTAAATCTTGTGGAATTCCTTGGTTATAAATCAAACGACCAACGGTTGTTTCAATAGTTTTGGAACGAACATTTCCTTCTTCATCTTCTTTAAATCTTCTTACTTTTATTTTGCAATGCAAACCAACATCACCATTTTGGTAAGCAATCATCGCCTCGTCTTCGTCTTTGAAGTACATGCCTTCGCCCTTTTCGCCATCAATTTGAACTGTCAAATAGTACGCACCCAAAATCATATCTTGTGTTGGTACGGTAACTGGTTTACCATCTTGTGGTTTCAATAAGTTGTTGACAGATAACATCAAAAATCTTGCTTCTGCAATTGCTTCTGGCGTCAATGGAACGTGAACAGCCATCTGGTCACCATCGAAGTCAGCGTTAAATGCGGTACAAACTAATGGGTGAAGTTTAATGGCTCTACCTTCCACCAAAATTGGTTGGAATGCTTGAATACCAAGTCTATGAAGCGTTGGCGCACGGTTTAGCATAACGGGATGATCTTGAATAACCTCTTCCAAAATATCCCAAATTTCTGCTCTTTGTTTTTCCACCATTCTTTTCGCATTTTTGATATTATGTGCCAAACCACGACCTACCAATTCTCTCATAACAAAAGGTTTGAACAACTCAACTGCCATTTCCTTTGGCAAACCGCATTGATAAATTTTCAATTCTGGGCCAACGACAATAACAGAACGTCCAGAATAGTCAACTCTTTTTCCTAACAAGTTTTGACGGAAACGTCCTTGTTTTCCTTTTAGCATATCAGACAATGATTTCAACGCTCTGTTTCCAGCACCCGTTACTGGTCTTCCACGTCTGCCATTATCAATCAACGCATCCACTGATTCTTGAAGCATTCTTTTTTCATTTCTAACAATAATCTCTGGAGCGCCTAATTCCAATAATCTTTTCAAACGATTATTTCTGTTGATAACACGTCTGTACAAATCGTTCAAATCAGAGGTAGCAAAACGACCACCATCTAATTGAACCATTGGACGAAGCTCTGGTGGAATCACTGGAATGACATTCATCACCATCCATTCTGGCTTGTTGCCTGACATTCTGAAACTTTCCACGGTGTCTAATCGTTTCACAAGTTTCGCTTTCTTTTGCTCACTTGCTTTGGTAATTTCTTTCTTTAATTTTTCTGACAATTTGTCAATGTCTACTTCTCTTAGCAATTTTTGAATTGCCTCTGCCCCCATTTCAGCCTTAAAAGAACCTCTGCCAAATTTCTCTTCTGCTTCATGATATTCCTTTTCATTAATTACTTGGCACTTTTGCAAATCGGTTGAGCCTTTATCCGTGACAATATACGATGCAAAATAAATGACTCTTTCCAAACTTCTTGGCGAAATATCCAATAACAAAGCAACTCTACTTGGAATTCCTTTGAAATACCAAATATGCGCAATTGGAGCCGCCAATTCAATATGCCCCATTCTCTCTCTTCTTACCTTTGAAGTTGTCACTTCAACACCACATCGGTCACAGACAATTCCCTTATATCTGACTCTTTTATATTTTCCACAATGACATTCCCAATCCTTCGTTGGACCAAATATTTTCTCACAAAACAAACCATCTTTTTCTGGTTTTAAAGTTCTATAATTAATAGTTTCTGGCTTTTTCACTTCCCCATGTGACCATTCTCTTATTTTATCATCTGAAGCTAAACCAATTTTCAATTTATTAAAAACTTCTAATTCTTCCAATTTTAAACCTAACCCCTCTCGTCTATTTTTGGGTAATTTTAGAATCGGCATTTGGCTACTTGCCACTGCTGGTGCAATTTCGTATGTCGAGCCAAATGGATTTTAAAATTTATTTAATTATTCTATAATATCGTCATCATTATCCAAATTATCATTTGCCAAATCGTTGTCAAATAACATTTCATCTGTTTCGCTATCTAGTTCTTTTAAAATTTTGTCATCTGGCACGTCTTCTTCATCTAAAATATTGGTATAGAATTCATCTTCATTTTCTTCTAACACTTCTTCGCCTACATCGACTAATTCTTCCTCACTAATCATCGTGTCTTCTAGTTCTACACTACCTTCTTCGGCACTTTCCTTCACAATGATTTCCTCATCTTTATCACTATACAATGTAATATCTAAGCCCAAAGATTGCAATTCCTTAATCAATACCTTGAATGACTCTGGAATGCCCGGAGCTGGTATATTTTCGCCTTTTACAATCGCTTCATACGTCTTAACCCTACCGACAACGTCATCTGACTTCATGGTCAAAATTTCTTGCAAGATATACGCTGCACCATATGCTTCCAATGCCCAAACTTCCATCTCTCCAAAACGTTGTCCACCAAATTGTGCTTTACCTCCAAGAGGCTGTTGCGTAACTAATGAATATGGACCAGTTGAACGAGCGTGAATTTTGTCGTCAACTAAATGGTGAAGTTTCAACATGTACATAATACCAACTGTAATTGGGTGGTCAAATGGGTCACCTGTTCTTCCGTCATACAAAACAGTTTTTCCATTTGTTTCTAAGCCAGCCATCTCAAGCATTTCTTCGATGTCTTCTTCAGTTGCACCGTCAAATACTGGAGTTGCCATTTTCCAGCCTAATAATCTTGCAGCTGCGCCCAAATGAACTTCAAGCACCTGACCTAAGTTCATACGAGAAGGAACACCTAATGGGTTAAGCACAACATCAACTGGTGTTCCGTCTGGCAAGAATGGCATATCTTCTACTGGTAAAATTCTTGAAATAACACCCTTGTTACCATGACGACCAGCCATTTTATCACCAACAGAAATTTTTCTTTTCTGTGCAATATACACACGAATAATTTGGTTCACACCAGGGCCTAATTCATCTGAATTTTCTCTGGTATAGACTTTGACGTCCACAATGGTTCCTTGTTCTCCATGAGGCACACGAAGTGATGTATCTCTGACTTCTCTTGCCTTTTCACCAAAAATAGCACGTAGTAATCTTTCCTCAGCTGTCAATTCCGTTTCTCCTTTTGGCGTTACTTTACCAACCAAAATATCACCTGGTTTTACCTCAGCACCAATGCGGATAATTCCATCTTCGTCCAAATCACGTAATGCATCTTCACCAACATTTGGGATATCTCTGGTAATTTCTTCTGGACCTAATTTTGTATCACGACATTCGCAATCGTAATCTTCAATATGAATGGATGTCAAAACGTCTTCTTTGACAAGTCTTTCTGATAGCAAAATAGCATCCTCGTAGTTATAACCTTCCCACGTTGTAAACGCGATTAGCAAGTTTTTACCTAACGCCATTTCACCTTTATCTGTCGCAGGACCGTCAGCGATGACATCTCCTCTTTTGATGATTTCGCCTTCTTTTACAATTGGACGTTGATTGATACAAGTTGAACCATTGGTTCTCTTGAACTTTCTTAATGTATATGTTCTTAATTTTCCAGACTCTTCTTTTACAACAATTTCATCACCAACTACTTTTTGCACCACGCCATTGTCTTCGGCAATGACCACAACGCCAGAATCTTTGGCTGCTTTGTACTCGATACCTGTTCCAACCATTGGCGAATCCGTAATCATCAATGGAACTGCTTGACGTTGCATGTTCGCACCCATCAAAGCACGGTTTGCATCATCGTGCTCTAAGAAAGGTATCATGGCAGCACCAACTGACACCAATTGCTTTGGCGAAATATCCACATAATCTACCTTTGTGCTTTCAATTTCCTTGATTTCTTCGCGGTCTCTGACACGAATTCTTTTGTTTTGCAAAATTCCGTTCTCATCCGTTGGTTCGGAGGCTTGGGCAATGATGTAGTTGTCTTCTTCGTCAGCTGTCATGTAGTCGACTTCGTCTGTTACGCGACCTGTTGTTTTGTCAACTTTTCGATAAGGTGTTTCAATAAATCCATATTCGTTAATAATGGCAAAGGTTGAAAGTGCTGAAATCAATCCAATGTTTGGTCCTTCTGGGGACTCAATTGGGCACAATCTACCATAGTGCGTATAGTGAATATCACGAACCTCAAAACCTGCTCTTTCTCTTGAAAGTCCACCAGGTCCTAAGGCAGAAATTCTTCTTTTATGCGTCAATTCGGAAAGTGGATTGGTTTGGTCCATAAATTGCGACAATTGCGAACTTCCGAAAAACTCACGAATCGAAGATGTAATTGGTTTTGTATTAATCAAGCTTTGTGGCGTGATCACATCTAAATCTTGAAGGGTCATTCTTTCACGAACCACTCTTTCTAATCTCGTCAAACCAATTCTGAATTGGTTTTGCAACAATTCGCCAACGCATCTGATACGTCTATTTCCCAAGTGGTCAATATCGTCCACTTTTCCCAATCTTGGTTTCTCTGGTGATGAGATTATGGTATTATATTCCAAATTCAATAAATAGTTTACAGAAGCTAGAATATCCTCTGTTACAACACTCTTTGGAATTAATTCGTCCATTCTTTCTTCAATTGCTTTTTTCAACTCTTTGTCATTTTTCGCATTTTCTAAAATGTTTTTCAAAACTTCATAGTTTACGTCAACTTTAATTTTTAACTCATCTGCGATTTCAGGTTTAATAAATGCTTTAATGTCGACAACGCCATTACCAATCACTTTGGCTTTTTTGTCTTCAATTTTAACATAAACACTATTGATTCCAGAATTTTGAATTTCGCGTGCCACTTCTCTTGAAATCACTTCGTCTTTTTCCACAAAAACTTCACCTGTTTCAGGATTTGCAATGGTTTCATAGGCAATATGGTTAGCAATTCTATCTGCTAAACATAATTTTTTATTGTATTTGTAACGACCAACTTTTGCTAAATCATAACGTCTATTATCAAAAAACAACCCATTGAACAAATTACGCGCAGCATCAACGGTTGGAAGTTCTCCTGGTCTTAATTTTTTGTAAATTTCGATTAATGACTCATCTGCTGTTTTGATTGGGTCTTTTGCAATGGTTGCTAACAATTTATCTTCGTCCCCGAAAAAATCCAAGATTTTTTCGTCTGTATCCAAGCCCAATGCTCTTAACAAACATGTTACTGGCAATTTTCTTGTTCGGTCAATTCTCACATAAAACACATCATTGCTATCCGTTTCATACTCAATCCAAGCACCACGAATTGGCATAATGGTTGCTGTGTACAACTTTTTACCAACTTTATCGTAAGTAGAGTCATAATAACATCCTGGCGAACGAACCAATTGGCTGACAACAACCCTTTCTGCACCATTGATTACGAATGTTCCGCTATCTGTCATCAACGGAAAATCGCCTAAGTAAATTTCTTGCTCTTTAATTTCACCAGTTTCACGGTTAATCAAGCGCACTTTCACATGCAATCTGGTTGAATAAGTCGCATCTCTTTCTTTTGATTCTTCTAATGTGTATTTCGTTTTTTCTTCCATATAGTAATCAAAAAATTCTAAGACTAAATTTCCAGAATAATCAATAATAGGCGAAATATCTCTTAATACTTCACCTAATCCTTCTTTGATAAACCAGTCATACGAATCCTTTTGCACTTTCAAAAGATTAGGTATTTCGATAAAATCTCCAATCTTCGAAAACGTCTTACGTACGCACTTTTCGTGCTGAACATCTTTTACCTTTACCAAAATAAAAAACCACCTTTTCTTAAAATTCAGCAGGTAATATATGAATTTTCCCTTAAGTCCCTCTTAGCGCAAAAGGTTGTTATTTCACAAATCATATCCCTGCTTAAAAATAGGATTTCTAAAATAGTTCCTCTTCTGCCTAATTCCTCTTAAGGAGAATTTATATAACGGTTTTGTATAAAATTACTAAAATATTATACCATATTTTGGCAAGATAGTCAAGCCTTTTTCGGAGTATTTTTTGTCAAGTATGATTAATTTATGATAATGTCTTAAGTAGTAACTTTAGAAAATGTCCCAAAA
>CANSTR010000015.1 GCA_947649935.1 uncultured Clostridia bacterium | reverse complement strand
ACGTTTTTTGACTTTCTCATTTTTACCTCCCATTTTTCGTTAATTATTATATTATATTTAACATAATTATTTTAGCATTTGTGTCTACTCTTGTCAATCATTTTTATCAATGTTACACAAATTTAATATTGTTACTGTTTTGTAATATACACATAAAAAATAGAGGAAATTCAAATTTTCCTCTATTTTTTATTAAAAGTTTCTATTTAAAATAAATCGTTGGATTCACCGCAATTCCATCTTTAGTCATTTCAAAATGCAAATGTGTATCATCTGCCACTTCAAAACTTGCTGTTTCTCCGACCGTTGCAATAGTTTGTCCCTTTTCCACTTCTTCGCCTTCTTTGACGAATTCTGCTGTCAATAAATTCGAATAAATTGTTTTAAAACCATTTCCATGCGAAATAATCACTGTCAAACCATAACGTGGGTCATTTTTGATACTTTCAACTTTACCAGATTCCGCTGCTATTACAACTGCTGCTTTATCTGCTTTGATGTCAATTCCGCTGTGCGTGCACCATTCATCTAATGTCTCAGAATAAAGCAATGTATCCATGGCAAAATCTTTGGTGATTTCCCCCGCTATTGGTGCTTGAAATGCCAATTCTTGCTCTGGTTTTGTCGCCTCTTCTGGAGTCTTTTCGGCACTTTCTTCTGTTTTTGTTGTTTCCGCTTTTTCATCCTCTTTCACAACAGGACTAACTGGCTCCTTATTTTCTGGCGTTTTTACCACAGTCGTATTGTTTCTTGGTTGATCCACTTCTACTTCAACAGATGTATTCGTCGTGTTGGTTGTACTGTTATCTGGAACCGTTTTATCCTTCGAATAACTGGTTTCCTGCAATTCTTCATTGGGAACAACATTTTCCTCTTGTTGCGATAAAGCTAACAAATTCGCCTCCGCCTCATCATTTAACTTTTTCGTATACATCACAAAAATCGTTACAAACACAACCACTGACAAGCCAATTGCTAACGCAAATGTGGTAATCATTTTTCTCTTTTTTTCTTGTTCAAAAAAATCTCTTCTACCCATATAAAATCAATTCCTTTCGTTTTTTATATTGGTAGTATCTGTTTTTTTGTGAAAAATATTCCTAAATTTTGTTTTTTTGTAGGGGCGATTATTAATCGCCCGTGAACGATACCGATACGTTTTTTATATGGCGGACGACTGATAGTCGCCTCTACATATTGATGATTTGTTCCCAAGGCAAATCTTTTTTTCCAAAATGCCCATAATTAGTCGTTTTTCTGTAAATTGGTTTACGCAAATCAAGTTGTTGAATGATTCCTCTTGGCGTTAAATCGAATTTCTTCTCGATTTTTTGTACAATTTCTTCTTCTGGAATGATTCCAGTTCCAAAAGTATCGACAAAAATCGAAACTGGCTTGGCAACTCCAATGGCGTACGAAAGCTGGATTTCACATTTTTTAGCATACCCATTTGCCACAATATTTTTGGCCAACCATCTTGCCATATAACATGCCGAACGGTCCACTTTGGTTGGGTCTTTTCCCGAAAAGGCGCCTCCACCATGACGACTATAACCGCCATACGTATCCACAATAATTTTTCTTCCTGTCAAACCGCTGTCGCCCAAAGGTCCACCAATGACAAATCGCCCAGTTGGGTTGATGTAATATTTGGTAGCTTCATCCAAAAGTTCTTGTGGCACAACCGCTTGAATGACTTTTTCCTGGATATCTTTTTTCAAAATCTCCAAATCAATATCTTGCGTATGTTGCGTTGAAACAACGATTGTATCAATTCGAACTGGTTTGTCCTCGTCATACTCAACGGTTACTTGCACTTTTCCATCTGGACGTATGTAATCAAGAATGCCTTGTTTACGCACATCTGTCAATCTTTTTGACAACTTATGTGCTAGATAAATCGGCATTGGCATAAAATCTTCTGTTTCATCTGTCGCGAAACCAAACATCATGCCTTGGTCTCCTGCGCCTTCCGACTCAACTTTTTCCCCTTCTTTATCTTCGTATGACTTATCCACTCCCAACGCAATATCTGGCGACTGTTTCGAAATGTTAATCAAAACTTTGCAAGTTTCATAATCGATATCGAGATTTTCATCATGATATCCAATTTCTTGGATTGCATTTCTAACAACTTTTTCCAAATCCACTTCTGCTGTGGAAGAAATTTCCCCTGTCAACAAAATTTGCCCTTTTCCTGCGACTGTTTCGCAAGCCACTCTTGCATTGGCATCTTTCTCCAAAAAACTGTCCAACACACTGTCTGAAATAAAATCACACAATTTATCTGGATGCCCCTCTGTTACACTTTCTGATGTAAATAATTTTCTCATAATTTCTCCTTCCTTTACCACTTATTCCTGTACTAAAATAATTTCATTTGCTTTTTCTTTTGTCAAATAACCCTGTTTCACCATTTTTCTGATAACTTGAGCTTGTCTTTGCCTTGCCAATTCTGGATTTTTCGTTGGTGCATAGACAGATGGTGCATTCGGAATTCCTGCCAATAACGTACATTCATACAAATTCATCTCTATTGGTAATTTCTCGAAATATCCTTTGGCTGCATCTTTCACGCAATAATAACCATCTCCAAAATAGGAGGTATTGACATACATCTCAAAAATCTGCTCTTTGGTACATTTTTTCTCGATTTCAAAAGCCATAAAAACTTCGGCAATTTTTCTGGTTATCTTTTTTTCCTGCGTAAAATAAACATTTTTGGCAAGTTGCTGTGTAATCGTACTGCCGCCCTCTTCAAATTTTCCTTCTTTTATATCAATCAAGAGTGCTCTCGAAATACTAATCACGTCAATCCCACAATGTTTGAAAAATCGCTTATCTTCTACACTAATCACTGCATTTATGTAATCTTGTGGTAATTCATCATATTTTGCATAATTCTCAATAGCTTGAATTTCCTGTACTTTTTCTTCCACACTCATTTCATCAATCGCTTGCTTGTACAAATCATATCCTTGTTTCACAAAATATGCAGAAATTCCAATTATCACAATCAATAGCAAAAATAATAATTTCTTTAGTAGTTTCATTCATTACTCCTTTTGTATGATTTATTATATCGCTAATTTGAAAATTTTACAATAGGCTTTTACAAATTTTTAAGAGAGCAGATATATTACTTTTCTTTCCCAAAAATAATATATCTGCTCTCTTTGTTTGATAAACAAAAGTATCGAATTAAAATTACACTATACTTTTCTTTAATTCAGAAATTTCACTTTGACACAACATAATATCCGATTCATTTTTCTCAACTCTGCTATCTAAATCGTTCAGTTTTCTAACTTTTTCAACATTTTTCATTTTCCCCATAGCAAACTGATTTTGCAATTCTTTTTTAATTTTTCTTTCTAATTTCGTATTTTCTAAAATCATTTTTCCGCATATTTGGAGATACAGCTGCTTATGTTGTTCTGCATTTCCTTGGCGCAATTCTTCAATTTGACTTTTTGTTTCTTCTTGGATTTCCTTATGTTGCACTTGATTTTCTTGACGCAACTCCTCAATCTGTCTTTTCGTTTCTTCTTGGATTTCCTTATGTTGTATTTGATTGTCCTGACGCAATTCCTCAATCTGTCTTTTCGTCTCTTCTTGGACTTCCTTATGTTGCATTTGATTGTCCTGACGCAATTCCTCAATCTGTCTTTTCGTTTCTTCTTGGATTTCCTTATGTTGTATTTGATTGTCTTGACGCAACTCTTCAATTCTTTGCTCAAGTTCATCTTTTGCATTCAAAATGATACTTTCTAGCTGATTCATTTTTAACAAAACTTCTTCCATATTTTTACACCTCCTCCCTGCTTATTTTGATTGAAATGATTTTAGCACATTTTTGTTTCTATTGCAAGTATTATTTTCATTTTTTTCTTTTTTGAATCGACATTTTTCGACATTTTATCCTGCAATTTTTCCGCTTAATTTTTACTAAAACGTTCAAGGCATCAATGGGAGTCAATTCGTTCAAATTGATTTTGTCCAATTCATGCGCAATATCAGCAAATTGCAAATGATACAAATCCATTTGCCCTTCCACTTGCTTTTTTTCCTCTTTGGATTCTTTGACTTTCACGCCACCTTTTTCAAGCGAATCCAAAATTTTATTTGCCCTTTTGACAACCTCGTTCGGAACTCCCGCCAATTTCGCCACATGAATTCCATAACTTTCATCTGTTCCGCCTTCCATAATTTTTCTCAAGAAAACAATATCTTCTCCTTTTTCTTTCACCGCAACCGAATAATTTTTGATGCCCTGTATCTTATTTTCCAATTGAACCAATTCATGATAATGCGTTGCAAATAGCGTCTTACAGCCAATTTTTGTGGCAATATGTTCTGCCACAGCCCACGCAATCGAAAGTCCATCATAGGTTGATGTTCCGCGGCCAATTTCGTCTAACACAATCAAACTATTGCCAGTTGCATCTTTTAAAATATTAGCAACTTCCGCCATTTCCACCATAAACGTACTTTGTCCCATGCTCAAATCGTCTGACGCCCCCACACGCGTAAAAATTTTGTCAACAATGCCCAAATGTGCCTTCTCAGCTGGCACAAAACTGCCCATTTGTGCCATCAAACAAATCAAGGCAACTTGCCTCATATACGTTGATTTTCCTGCCATATTGGGACCTGTAATAATCGCCACACGATTGCTGTCCAAATTAAGGTTGGTATCGTTTTGGACAAATGTTCCATCACCCAACATTTTTTCGACTACGGGATGACGCCCATTCTCAATTTCTATGACGCCACTGTCATCTATTTCTGGACACACATATTGATTGTCTTCCGCCACAATTGCCAAACTTGTTAGCACATCCACATTGGCAATCACATTCGCCGTTTTTTGAATTCTTTCAATTTGACTGGCAATCTGATTTCTAATTTCCACAAAAGCATTATATTCGCACTGAATTGCTTTTTCCTCGGCTCCCAAAATTTTATCTTCCATATTTTTCAATTCTTGCGTGATAAAACGCTCCGCGTTCGTTAAAGTTTGCTTCCTCACATAATTTTCTGGCACTTGCGCCAAAAAGGATTTCGTCACTTCAATATAATAACCAAAAACTTTTGTATAACCAATTTTCAAATTTTTGATTTTCGTACTTTCTTTCTCCTTCGCCTCCAAGTCCAAAATCCACTGTTTTCCTTCCACAGATGCCTTTTTGTATTCGTCAATTTCTTCTCGATAGCCCATTTTTATCAAGCCACCTTCTTTAATGCTAATCGGTGGCTCTTCCACAATCGCCTCATCAATCAATTTTACAACATCCACCAATTCGTCCAAATCATGATACCATTTTTGCAAAAATTCCGATTGAGCATTTTGCAAAATCACTTTTAATGCTGGCATGTGCAATAACGAATTTTTGAGTGAAACCAAATCTCTACCATTCGCATTTCCGTAAGAAATTTTGCCTGCCAATCTTTCGATGTCATACACTTTGTTTAACGTGTCTGTCAAATCTCCTCTCATTATCAAATTGTCTTTGAGCTCGCCAACTGCTGTATTTCTTGCTCTTATTTCGCCAATATCCAACAATGGGTCATTAATCCAACGTTTCAAAAGTCGACCTCCCATGGACGTTGACGTCTTATCTAACACCCACATTAATGTTCCTTTTTTGGCTTTATCGCGCATTCTTTCTGTCAATTCCAAATTTCGTCTTGCGCTCACATCCAAAGCCATATATTTTTTTACATCGTACACTTGTAGTGTATTAATATGTTCCAATTTCATTTTCTGGGTTTCTTCAATATAATTCAAAAGTCCATTCACAGCAGCAATTAGCAAATTCTCTTTCTGCAACCTTTTCTCTTTGCCAAAACTATCTGTGACTTTGTACTGCAAATGAATTTTCTCCAAATTTTCTTCAAAAATGCTATCTTCCCTAACTGTAACAAAAGTCGCATTTCTGTCTTTCATGATTTCGATTTCCTTGCTAGCTGCCTCCATTGCTGGATTGATGACTAATTCTGATGGCAAAAATCTGGCATATTCATCCAACAATTTCTCAAAATTATTTTCCGGAAATTTGATTTCTGTCGCATAAAAATCACCTGTCGTAATATCGCAAATCGAAATGCCGTAATGAATTCCGCTTTTCACAATTGACATCACATAATTATTTTTCTTTTCTTCTAACATATTATTTTCAATCACGGTTCCAGGTGTTACGACACGAATGACATCTCTTTTCACAATTCCCTTGGTAGCCTTTGGGTCTTCCAACTGCTCACAAATAGCAACTTTGTAGCCTTTTGCAATCAATCTTGAAAGATATGTATCAACTGCATGAAAAGGAACGCCACACATCGGCGCCTTTTCCTCTGCACCGCACGCTCTTCCAGTTAGCGTAATTTCCAATTCACGTGATGCCAAAATGGCATCTTCAAAAAACATTTCATAAAAATCACCCAAACGATAAAACAGCAAACAATCCTTGTATTGTGCTTTGGTATCCAAATAATTTTGCATCATCGGCGAAAGTTCTGCCTCTTTTTTGTCTTCTTTCATCATTATCTATCCCTTCTTTGGATCAGTCAACACTGACCCCTACGTTTATTCCTCGATTTCTCCTTTAAAATACCATTTATGATTTTCCGTAATTTTCACTTTCACAATATCACCAATTTGGCAATCCGCCTTTGGCTCAAAAACAACAACTTTATTCGTATCTGTTCTTCCAGTTAACATATTGGCATCGTTTTTGCTTTTTCCTTCAATCAAAATCGAATGAAACGTTCCAATATATTTTTCGTTATTTTCTTCCACTTTCGACTCATACAATTCTTTTAATCGATCAAATCTCTGATGTTTGATTTCTTCCGGCACTTGGTCCTCTCTTGTGGCTGCCACCGTTCCATCTCTTGTGGAATAAATAAACATGAAAATTTGCTCAAAATTCACTTTTCTTACCACATCCAACGTATCTTCAAAGTCCTCCTCGGTTTCCCCTGGAAAACCAACAATAATATCAGTCGACAACATCAAATTTGGAATTTTTTCCATCATTTTATCTACCAATGCTAAATATTGCTCCTTTGTATACTTGCGATTCATTTCCCTGAGCACCTTGCTACTTCCTGATTGCAACGGCAAATGCACAATTCTCGAAATTTTATCAATCTTGCTAATCGCCTCAATCACATCATCCGTAAAATCTTTTGGATGTGGCGAAATAAAATGAATTTTCTCGATTCCATCGATTTTGGCTACCGCATACAACAATTTTGCAAAAGAATCAATTTCAAAATCTACCTTCCCATTTTCACGTTCTGTTCGCATATACGAATTCACATTTTGCCCCAAAAGCGTAATTTCCTTGTAGCCATTTTGCGCCAAATGCTGGACTTCCTCTAAAATTTTTTCTGGCTTTCTGCTTCGCTCCCTTCCACGCACATACGGCACAATGCAATAGGTACAAAAATTGTTACAACCGTACATAATCGTCACATTGGCGCTAACTTGGCTATTCCTTTTGATGGGCAAATCCTCATAAATTTCGCCATCTATGTCAATCACATCTCGCACTTTTTCTTTTTCCAAAAGCACTTTTGCAATATCTTGTGGCAAATTCTGCATGGTATGTGTTCCAAAAATAATATCTACATAGGGATAACTTTTTTTGATTTTCTGGACCATCAATTTTTCCTGCATCATGCAACCACCAACCGCGATGATTAAATCTTTTGCTTTTTTCAAATTTTTGACTTCGCCAATTTTGCCAAACAATCTCTCTTCTGCATTTTCACGCACGCAACACGTATTAAAAACAAGAAAATTGGCATCTTGCTCATTTTCTGCTTTGGCAAATCCAAGTTCTTCCAACATTCCAGCAATTTTCTCTGAATCATTCTCATTCAATTGGCAACCAAATGTTGTAATATGATATTTCCAATTTTTACTTTGTATTTTTTCTGTAATTTCTTGCACTTCTCTCTTTTCTAGCAATTTTCCAAGCCTCCTAAATCATTTCTATTTTATAACACTTTTCGACATTTTTCAAGTTAAATCTTGTAATTTTAGAAATTTTTAGGTATAATAAAATGAGGGAGAAAACTATGAATTATTATGAGATATTAGAGGTGTCGAAAACTGCTAGTCCAGATGAAATCAAAAGTTCCTATAAAAAATTAGTCAAAAAATATCACCCTGATTTATACAAAGGTGATAAAAATTTTGCCGAACAAAAAATTAAGGAAATTAATGAAGCATACGACGTTTTATCAAACTCTGAAAAAAAGTTGGCTTATGATGAATCCTTTTATCAGCCAGTAATTTCAACTAATGATTATGATACACCGCAACAAACATCTGCCAATTTTTCTTCACGCGAGGAAGAATCGCCATTTAATAAATTCGTCACTGAAAAGTTAGAACATTTGACAAAAAAACGTCAAATTCAAATTTTTTTCGTGATTCTCGCCATTACATTCATCTTGTTTTTGATCAATTTATGGCAACTGAATCATTACTTAACCTCTCATCCCGAAACCACATTAGCACCTAAAAATTCTATAGAAAAAAACACGATTCATAATAACTTAAACGAGCATCACAACGATTACTATCCAATCGATGATTCCAACTCATTCGAAAATTTATTAAACAATTATATGAAATCTTATTTTGAAGAATATGATAAATATTAAAAAATTTTGCATTATTTTTGCAAAAAACGGAGGATTGATAATCGCCTTTACAGCATAAAAATAGGAAATATTTTTAAAATATTCCCTAAATTCTATTATATCATATTTTTGAATTTATGTCAACTTGACAAATCTTTTAAAATATGCTCTTGCTTTATTTTTCTGCATTGCAAAAGACACGGTGCCCCGTGTCCCTACATTTCAATTTTCTTATATTTTTACATATCCGCCAATTTGTTTGCTTTCTTGAACGCCACTCATGAAATCTTTTCCGCCAGCAATAATCGCTGTATCTCCTACTTCTAAGATTCCCTTTGCTTTCAATTTTTCAATTCCTTTTTCAATTACTTTTGTTTTGTCAGCATCTCCTTCTACAAGAACTGGTTCTACATTCCAAGCAAGTCCTAATTGATTGAAAGTTCTGCGATTATCCGTTACTGCTAAAATTGGGCAACCTGCTCCCATTCCTGCCAATCTTCTTGCTGTATCACCTGTATTTGTGTAACAAATAATAGCGTCAGCCTTCATATTTTTTGCGCTTACACATACCGAATAAGCAATATTATCTTCTAAATCTTTTAAATCAATGTTATCATTCTTTTCGAATCTTTTCCAATAATGAATCGTTGGTTCAATTCTTCTTGCTATTTTATCCATTGTTTTAACACATTCTACTGGATAATCTCCCATCGCACATTCACCCGATAACATAATTGCACTTGTTCTATCATAAATCGCATTTGCCACGTCACTTGCTTCTGCTCTTGTTGGTAATGGGTTATGTGTCATTGATTCTAACATTTGTGTTGCAGTAAGTGCTGGTTTACATGCTTTATTGCATAATTTAATAAATCTTTTTTGCATGACAGGTGGTTCTGTAAAGTCTGTTTCTGTCGCCATATCGCCACGAGCAATCATTTGAGAATCTGCCATATCAACAATGGTTTCCATATTTTCTAGACCTTCTGCATTTTCTACTTTTGTCATAATCTGAATGTCTTTTCCACCATTTTCGTCTAACACTTTTCTTACTTGTGCAATATCGTCTGCATTTCTAGCAAATGACATAGCTACAATATCATAATCATGTTCACAAGCTGTTTTTAAATCATTAATATCTTTCTCTTTTAAAGCTGGTACTTTTACGAAAGTTCCCGGTAAATTAATACTTTTTCTACTTCCCAATTTTCCGCCATGGTTAACTGTACAGTGAATATCTTTGTCTTTTATTTCATCTACTACTAGTTCAATGGCTCCATCATCAATTAATACTTTTGTTCCTGGTTTTACATCTTTGTATAAATCTTTGTAAGAAACAGTAACTTTTTCTTCATCTCCTAGAACATCTTCATTCACAAATACAAATTTTTGTCCATCTTTAATTTCTATTTTTTCATTTTTACCAGCAGCCAACATTCCAGTTCTAATTTCTGGTCCTTGCATATCTAAAATCATAGGGATTGGCAAATCTAATTCTTTTCTTAATCGAATAATCGCTTGCGTTTTCTCCTCTTGCTCATCATAACTACCATGTTTATAGTTTACCCTACAAACATTCAATCCTGCATCAAATAATTCTTTTAATTTTGTTTCACTAGCTGGACCAATGGTACCGACTATTTTCGTTTTTCTTAAAACTTTCATTTTCAATCTCCTTTTTTATTTATTTGTTAAAAAACTCCTTAAGCAGTATATCACAATTCCTATAAACTATTCAAGTGTTTTTTGACAAAATATTATTTTTTTCGTTATATTTAATATCAAAAATAATTGTTTTCTTAAAAATCTTGACATTGTTCCGTTTTCAGTATAAAATAAAGAAAGGGTGATTTTATGAATGATTTATCTACTAAAAAAGTAATCGTGATTGCTGGTATTAATTCTGACATTGGTAAAGAATTATCGAAACTACTTTTAGAAGCTGGTTATTTTATTATTGGTCTTTATCAAAAAGATAGCCCAATTGATAACGAATTAAAGAACGAAAATATCGAATTAAAAGAAGTCGACTATTTTAGTCGCGAAAATTTGCTCAAAGTGACCGAAGAAATTCAATCTGACATCTTTGGTTTTGTTTTTATGGAAATTTATTTTCATTTAGAAGATACATTTGAATTTGATTATGATAAATTCGAAGATAGTTATAAAGTCAATGTTTTTGCAGCTAATCTGCTAGTGCGAGAATTGGTTAAAAAAATGAATTACGAATCTAGTATTGTCATGGTAAATAGCATCGAAGCTTATCGTGGCTCCTTTGGCGCGTCAGCTTATGCATCAGCGCAGGCAGCTAAAGTAAATTTAGTGCAAACCTTTGCGAATATTTTCACAGAAATGTATGGCATTCGTATAAATTCCATTATGGCAGGCTGGATTGGTGGCGTTATGGAAAGCGATGAAACTTTCAACAAAGCAACCGAAACCATTCCCATGAAACGCCTTGGCTCTCCTTGCGAAATTGCAGACGACATTTATTTGATGTTAACCAGACACAAATATACAAATGGTAGTTCTCTCGTTTCTGATGGTGGCTATTTATCGATGGATTCACAATCTCGAACAGAAGATTTAGATTCTGGGAAATTTTATAAAATCCTTGACAAATTTTTCTCAGAAACAAAGCAAGGCTCTAAAATGTGGGTTACTTCTACCATGATGGAAAACGAATGGAACGAGTCACCGGCTGAGAAAAAATTCATTCAAAGCAATTTTGATGCTGCCAATAGAGGTGTAGAAATCGAAAGAATTTTCCTATTTAATAAGGAGGACGCAGAAACTTTTCAGAAAAATCCTTATATTCAACGCTATTTATCAAGTGACAAAATCATTAGTAAATTCGTTGACTTAAATGAACTAAAAGAAAAAAATCCTAAGTTACTAGACATCATCAAAAATGGCTGGATTGGCATCGACGATTATGCCCTATTAGTCGATTTGCCTAGTGACGGCACATCGCGCGGCTATGTTACCTTTAACAAACAAGAAATCAAAAACGCCAAAACGTGCTTTGAAGAATTACACGCCATGGCGCAACCTTTAAAAAATATCATAAAAAAATAAAGTGGAATTTTATTCCACTTTTTTGTTATTAATGAATCACAATTTGATATTCTTTTTCAAATTGCTCCCCCACTTCTAAAACTTGCTGCCATTTTCTGTCCTCTAAATTTCCCTCAAAATCCACAGCATCGCATCTGCCAAACCATGGCTCAATGCACACAAATGGGCAGTTTTCTTTATATGGCGACCAAACTCCCACTAATGGCGCATCAAATTTCACGGTAACATATTCCTTTTTATCAGGCATACAAAGCGAAACTTCTTTCACCTGTTCATTTTCAAAAATCAAGGCATCCTGCTTAAAAAGTTCAGGCGTTATTTTCAAATAGCCATCCAGCAAATCAATTTTGCCATTCAACGTATTTTTCGTTTTCGCCAAACCATTCTCCAATCCCGTATTATCTAAAACCTTTTTGGCATCAAATTTCAAATAACATTCATTCCTTTGCTTTGCAGGCACACAAAAAGCTGGATGAGCGCCAATCGAAAAATACATTTTTTGCGTATCCCTATTCTCCACTTTCCATTTCACTTTAATGCGATTTTGAACCAATTCATAACCAATTCTGAAACAAAAGTCAAACGGATATTTCTGCTTTGTTTCCGCATTTGACACCAATTCGTATTCCGCGCTACTCTCGTCTTTTTCAACTAACGTAAACTCCATATCTCTGGCAAAACCATGTTGCCCCATCTCATAGGTTCTACCTTGATAATGGTATTCCTTGTTTTTCAAAGCTCCAACAAAGGGAAAAAGCACAGGCGCCCTTCTTCCCCAAAACGTAGAATCACCATTCCACAAGATATTTTCTCCATTTTTCAAATTCACGATTTTTTGAAGTTCCGCCCCAAAGGTGCTAATTTCCACACTCAACTGCTCATTTTTAATTTCTATATTCATTTTTGCCCCCTCTATTTATACAAATCTCTTGACAAAAACTCTCTCTTCACTTCCACTCCATTTTGTCGATACACCTTATACGCATTGTAAACCTTATACGCTCCTGACATACCTACATAGCGCGATTCAATGGTTATTTCATATTCTTCATTCGATCGAATGCCATCAATCGTCGCCGTTATCACGCCACCTTGTACGCTCATTCCTATTTTTATCGGATATTCACGACTATTCACAAATTGAAAATCATAGCGTCCCCACACAACAGTCGCATCCTTTCCACCCGCCAAATACGAAGTCAACATCGAATGATTTTGTCGCTTCGTAACCTTCAAATTGGCGCCCACAACGGCATCATACAATGTAGAAGACACTTGACAAATTCCGCCTGCCAAACCATCTTCCACCTGCCCATTCACAAAAATCGCTGCATTTTTGTAGCCAGCCGCAATTGTCCTTTCGCCAACCACTTGATTAAACGAAAACGTTTCACCTGGCAACAACACTTTTCCATTAATCTTATTCGAAGCCAAAATTAAATTCATCGTACGATTTGCGTTATTCACATAATTTGTACTAAATGTGGATAAACGGTCTGGAAAAATATTCAAGTCTTTCACAAAAACAGCTGGATTCGTCAAAATCAAATCAACTGCATATTGTTCCGAATTCGGAACAATATCAATATTTCTCTGTGCTTTCTCCACATCAAAATCCACACCAATTTTCTCTGGATGAATCATGAATGGATTTTCCGTCACATAAGCATCTTCTGGCTCACCATAAATCTCATCATGAATCGCCTGCAAATCTATCTCTTTTGGCAAAACCTCAAGCGTTGGAATTTCGATTTCTTCATAATTTCTCTCTTGCAACTGAGCCACAATTCTGTTTTTTAATTCCGGTTCATCTAACGCAATTCCACGCTTCCCGCAGTTAATCGTAAGCACATCATTTTCCACTTGATAGCTATATTCTTGCACCTTATCTGGTAATTGCTCTGCCAAATTAAACAACAATTGATTCAAATTTTCCTCATGATATTGCAACTCACAATCAAGATTCACTGAATATTTCATCGCCTCAGCATATTCCCATAAATCTTTTACCACATGCTTCGTTCGCCCAATCGAATAAGCCTCCGAAACAGCTGACTCCACATCAAACTTAGGTTCCAAATCTTGCAAATTCAAACCATATGTATTTTCTTGATAACACAAAATCATTTGCTCTGGAATTTGTTCATTCAATTTCGCCGAAACAAGGTTGACAGCGTCCTCTGCGGACATATCAGCCACACTGATTCCAGCTACAAAAACGCCTTGCTGAATCAAGCCGTTTTGCAAATGTGAAACATAAAAAATGCTCGTCGCAACCAGCACCATCAGCGCTATATACGCAATCACAATCGTTCCAATAAACGCCAAACTCAATGTTTTTACAGTTTTCTTAAAAACTTCTTTTTCAAGAATAATAGCCAAATCTAGCTTCTTTTTCTTGACAACAACCAGTGCCGTCTCTTCCTTTTTGACAGGCTTACCATTTGTCTCTTTTGGTTTTTCTTGAATTTTCTTCTTAACGTTTTTCACTTTTTTCGTCATATTCCAACATTCCTTCTGTGCGTAACCCCTCTATTTTCTGCATCTTTCGTTTTTTAAATTCTTCCGTTTTTGTGAAATATTTTTTAACCATTGATACTATATCACAGTTTTTTTCAAAAAGCTAGAACTTTTTTCATTTATCTCAAAAAAGTTTTGATTTCTGATTTTTCATCAGAAGACTCGACCTCCAAAATGGCGCCATTAACAATCGGCATTTGTGGCGGAACGTGCCCAATATCAATATCTAGCACAATCGGAATTTGCAACTTTCCAATGGCATCTTTCACCACATCTGCCAAACTCATTTCGTAATCCTCGCGCACCATAAATGGTCGTCCAAACAAAATTCCCTTGCAATGTTCAAAATAACCCGCATTTTTCATTTGCCACAAATGGCAAAATATCTGCGGTGTGGACATTTCAAAAATATCGAAAAACCACACAATTCCATCTTTCTTATATTTCTCTATATAATTTTTCACATTATCATATTTAGTTCCAATCAAATTAATAATCACATCAAAACAGCCACCAATGCTTCTTCCAGAAAAATGAAATTTTTTCTCTCCCTTCAAATTCTTCCACACAGTTTTTTGCGTCAAACGATAAGATTCAAATCCTTCCCTTTGCGCATCTTGAGGTTCACACACTCCAAATCCTTTTTGAACAATTTCCTCTCCTTGCATCAATTTGATCGAATTTGTCAAGTTTTCAAAAAGTTCGCAAGCACCATAATCTTTAATGGTTTCGCCATAAATGGTGGCAATTTCTAAATTCGTTGTTAACACAAATCCCAAATTCGTACTATCGGAGAAACCTTGAAACCACTTTGGTTTAGCATTTTTCAAAGTTTCAAAATCCAACTCATCCAACATCTCACAAGCAAAATCGCCACCTGCTGCGCCAATAATGCTGGCAACATTCTCGTCTTCCCACACTTTCATAAACTGCTTGGCACGCTCACTAGCTGACGAACTCCTACCATTTTTACTTTGTCTAACATTTTCCGTTTCGCAAAAGCGAAACCCCATATTTTCTATATTCTTAATCGCATTTTCATATTTCAAAAGCTTCTTCTCTTCCACAATTCCATCAGAAATCGCCGTAACTGCAATACCATCACCCTTTTTCAAAAAATCCGGATATTTCATCGTGACCTCCCAATTATTTTTTATTATTATATCATGTTATAATAATTTAGCAATATAAAAAAAGATTTTCTTTTAACATACTCACCTGTTAAAAGAAAATCTCCCATTTAGTTTACTAAAACCCTAATTTCTCTAGAAATTGAGTTTTTTCCTTTTGCATCGCTTGTCTGCCAAACTCAAAAGCATCGCATACTTTCTTGGCTCCTCCCAGCATACCAAACTGCTCAGTATATGGATTGAATAAGAGATCCGCTTTCTCATTCTGCGGAAAACGTGCCCATTTGTTCCATGAATTCTCCTTTAAACTTGAAGGATTCTCATAAGAAAACAAAATATTTTTTGCATCCGGAATCAACGGTGGATTCAGTGCCAAGCCACCATCCAAAGCTAAATATTTTTTGCCATCTACTATTAATTGATTTGGCAAATATAGCCCTGGTACTGTAGAGCTATCTACAGCTATATCAGCAGCTTTTCTTTCTCCTGCATTTTCACGTGTCACTACATAAGGAATAATTGTTCTCATGAATTCCTTAGGTGGTGTCAATGCAATCGAAACATTGCATTCCACTGGTAAATCCGCAAATTTTATGCCATTCCAAAACTCATCCAGTTTTGACCTCATCATCTCTTTTCCTACTACTGGTAGACAAAAAGATAATGCATTCTTAGCCAAAAATTGTTCAATTTCCAATGGGGTTTTGCCTATGGCTAAGCTAATTATGACTATAGCACCCATGCTATCTCCAGAATAGCTATCTGGCTCCATTATCATCCAAATAACTGAATAACCACCTAGAGGAATTAGAGTGCAAAGCCCTCCACCAACAACTGCTACATTTAACTTTTTCCGCATATATTCATCCCTTCTTTCTAAAAACTGAATATACAGTAGTTACAATTATATTGTACTTCATTTTACATAATTTGTCAAATTACAAACCTTCTCCATTTCCACAATAAAAAATAGAGGCATTTATAAAATACCCCCATCTTTCATTATATCATATTTTTAATTTTATGTCAAGTTGACAAAACATCAAAAATATGCATCACCTCATTTTAAACTCTTTAAATCTGAAACAATTCAAACAGCACCCCAAATTTCTCTTTTCCATACAATGCCAAATAAACAATCAAACAAATTTCCGAAATCAGTATTGTTGGAAAACCAATCACAAATCGCATTTTTTTCGTTTTATGGCGAAACGTGTACATCCCAGCAATTGTACCAAATCCGCCACCTAAAAATGTAAGCATAAAAAGCGTCTTCTCCGGCACTCGCCAATTTCCCCATTTGGCTTGATGTTTGTCATACCACATCGTTAAAAATCCAATTAAATTAATCGCTAAAAAATAGATCAAGATATATTTCATCGGCATTCCTAAAATCATTCTTCTCTCCTTAAAAGTTGGAGGGATGTAAGCATCGCCCCCTACATTTATAAAAAACTCCCTCGCGCGCTTATCGCGCGGGCACAAAACAGATGCACACTAACCAATTTGGCAAACCTTGCCCCCCTGGCTGAAGGGCAGGATTCAAAAGGACAGTGCCCTTTGTGGGGATTCATAAGGGGCAAAGTCCCTTATGTCCCTCGGACGTGCAATGCACGCCCCTACACGAATAAACTCATCTGATTACTTTGCGTCATTCCCTTCAAACACCCAAATTTCTGCAACAACTCTGTAATCGCCTTTCCCACTTTAGAACGTGCCTGCATATCATCAATACACTCAAATGGCTCCTCTTGCGCCGCCTCAAAAATGCTCTCTGCAGCCACATCTCCTAGACCTGCAATACTGTTTAGCGGTGGGCGTATCGCACCATCTTCCACGCGAAATCTGGTACTATGCGATTGATACAAATCCACATCCAAAAACGAAAAGCCTCTTTCGTACATCTCAATGACAATCTCCAAATCTTCATGCATTTTCAAATCCTTATCAGTCGCCTCATTTCCCATCATTTCAATTTCGCGCATTTTATTTTTTGCCTTTTCCTTGCCATAAATCATAAATTCGCTATCAAAAGCCTTTGCTCTAATTGAAAAATAAGCTGCATAATAAGCCAATGGGTCATGCACTTTGTAATATGCGATACGGAAAGCATTTGTTACATACGCCGCCGCATGTGCCTTTGGAAACATATATTTTATTTTTTTGCATGAATTAATATACCATTCTGGCACATCATGTTCACGCATAATCTGCTGATATTCTTCCCATTTTGGCTCTTTTCCACCAGCAATTTTTCCTTTACGCACAGATTCCATAATCTTAAACGCCGTATTTGGCGGCAATCCTTTATCCATCAAATAAATCATAATATCATCTCTCGTACAAATCGCCTCACTTAAAGTCGCGGTTCCTGATTTGATTAAATCTTGCGCATTTCCCAGCCAAACGTCCGTACCATGCGACAAACCTGACAAACGAATTAACTCCTCAAAAGTCGTTGGTTTGGTTTCCAAAAGCATCCCTCGGCTAAAACCAGTACCAAATTCAGGAACGCCATAGGTTCCTACCTCTGATTTAATTTGCTCTGGTGTGACACCAAGCGCCTCTGTGGAACTAAAAATCGACATGGTTGCTTTGTCATCTAACGGAATTTTCGTTGGGTCTGTGCCAGTGATATCTTGCAACATTCGAATCATGGTTGGATCATCATGGCCCAGAATATCGAGTTTTAGTAGGTTTTGGTCAATGGAGTGATAATCAAAATGGGTTGTAATCATGTCAGAATCGGTTTTATCTGCTGGATGTTGCACCGGGCAAAATTCATAGATTTCACGCCCTTTTGGCACAACGATAATGCCTCCTGGATGCTGACCAGTCGTTCTTTTGACATCCAAACACCCTTGCGAAATTCTCGCAATTTCTGCCTTGGGAAGCGGAATATGGTGCTCCTCATAATACTTGCGCACATAACCAAACGCCGTTTTATCTTGCACACCTGACACGGTTCCTGCTTTGAAAGTCGTCCCTTTTCCGAAAATCACTTCTGTGTATTTATGCGCTTTTGCTTGATATTCTCCCGAGAAATTCAAGTCAATATCAGGCTCTTTGTCGCCATTGAAACCTAGGAACGTTTCAAAGGGAATATCCATGCCGTCTTTGTCAAGTCGATGTCCACATTTTGGACAATCTTTGTCAGGCAAATCGAACCCATTTTTAACGCCATAATCCGAAAAATCAGAATATTTGCAATTCGGACAACGATAATGCGCTTTGAGCGAATTTACCTCCGTAATACCTGTCATATTTGCCACAAACGACGAACCAACAGAACCTCTAGAGCCTACAATATAGCCATCTTCGTTAGATTTCCAAACCAATTTTTGCGCAATGATATACATCACGGAAAATCCATTTTTGATGATGGAATCGAGCTCTTTGTCAAGTCTAGTTTGCACAATTTCTGGAAGTGGGTCGCCATACAATTCATGCGCTTTTTTGTATGCAATATTGCGGATTTCCTCCTCACAGCCTGGAATGTGTGGCGGGCATTTTTCTGGCGAAATGGGGCTGATATTTTCACACATATCAGAAATTAAATTCGTATTTTTCACTACAATTTCATACGCTTTTTCGTATCCCAAATAGTCAAACTCTTTCATCATTTCTTCGGTAGTTCGCAAATACAACGGCGCTTGCATGTCAGCGTCATCGTAGCCTTGTCCTGCCTGCAAAATGCGACGATAAATTTCGTCTTGTGGGTCCAAAAAATGCACATCACAAGTGGCTACAACTGGCTTATTTAATTTTTCGCCTAAGTCAACGATTTTGCGATTGATTTCCTGCAAGGCTTCCTTATTTGGTACCATTTCATTTCTGATTAAATATTCATTATTGCCAAGTGGCTGAATTTCCAAATAATCATAATATTCTGCAATTGCTTCAATTTCCTCTTCTGGCTTACCATCTCGAACTGCTATGTACAACTCTCCTGCCTCGCACGCACTTCCAATAATCAAGCCCTCTCGATGCTTGTCTAGCACGCTTTTCAAAATACGTGGTTTTTTATAAAAATAATCCAAATGCGAATACGAAATTAGCTTATATAAATTTTTCAATCCCACATAATTTTGTGCTAAAATAATCATATGATTTGGTCGTAATGATTTAAAATCTGCTTTGAATTTTGTATCAAAATCTCCAATCTTTTGAACGCCTTTTTCCTTGCCAATTTCAATCATTTTATGAAAAACGCCAACCAATGTTTTGACATCATCTAACGCACGATGTGCCACTTCTACGACAATTCCCAATTTGTCCGCTAAAATTCCCAGTTTAAATTTCTTAAAATCAGGAAACATGCTCCTTGCAAGTGGCAAAGTGTCAATATACGTATACTTAAATTCGTAACCATATTTTTCAAAATTATGCTTTAAAAACGCCATATCAAATTTGGCATTATGGGCAACCAAAACGTCGTCTCCCATAAATTCAATCATTTTCGGAATGATTTTGTCAATGGTTTCCGCGTCTTTTACCATGTCATCTGTAATATGCGTGACTTCTACCACTCTTGACGGAATTGGTTTTTCTGGATTGACAAAACATTCAAATTCGTCGATGACCTCGCCATTTTTGATTTTCATCATACCAACTTCTGTGATTTTTTCGGTAATCGGCGAAAAACCTGTAGTTTCCAAATCTAGCACACAATATTCTGTATCGATTTCCTGTCCCTTATCTTTTTTGACAGAGCGTTCGTTGTCCCTTACAAAATACGCTTCCACACCATATAAAACCTTCAAATCTGCGCCTGTGCTTTTCAAAAATTTGTGGGCTTCTGGAAAGGATTGCACAACACCATGGTCGGTAATCGCAATGGACTTCCAGCCCCAGTCAATGGCGCGTTTTAGCAAATCAGTACACGATGTTACAGCATCCATTTGGCTCATTTTGGTGTGCATGTGAAGTTCCACTCTTTTCTCATTTGCGTTGTCCATTCGCTTTTGCTTTTTGCGCCCTGCAGTTTCAATAATCGTATTTGCCACAACGCCAATTTCTTTGTCATATGGGTTATATTTTGCATTTCCGTCAATTTTTAAGCCTTTCGCAGACTTAATTCTTTTCTCGATTTTTTTTGCCTCTTCGGTCTTAAAAAATGCTTTGCAAGTCATCGTGCTCGTTCCGTCGTACAAGTCAAAATCAAAAATCATTTTTTCTTTATTGTTGCGTAATTCCTTCAATTCACCAATTCTAACAATTTCGCCATCAAGGCAAACGCGCTCCGTGTCAACTGAAATATCAGCAATTTTGATGGGGTCACTTTTGATGTTCATGCTTCTACCAAAAATCAGTGGCGTGACTTCTTCTGGTTCTTCTAAAGCCGCACTTGCTGTTTCTGCTTGCATTTGCGCTGCAATTTCTTTTTCTTGTGATTGCAAATCTGCTTGTTCTTTTTGGATTTCTTCCTCTAATTTTTGAGCAATTTCCTTCTCCTGTTTTTGCAAATGTTCTTCAAATTTTGCAACATAAGTTTCATCTAAATCATCTTCAAAAGTGACTTTGTAATTTTCGTTATACAAATTCAACAAAAGATGCTCCAAGCCTTTGTCAAACTTCTTTGACAATAAAAAATCAGCACCTTTCATTGCTAATTTTACATTTAGATTTTTGCCATTCATCTCAAGATGACTTTGATTCAAAATAGCTCGGCTAAATGGCTCTTTTTTCGCAATGTAACTCACAATATTTTGCCACTGTTTCTCAATATCTTGCTCAATTGCGATGTCCTGATATTTGATATCCACGCGCGCCTGCACAACTCCAAAACGTTTGATAGCATATTTTTCAAAACTTTCGATGTCTGCTAAATGAATTGGCTGATTGGCAATCACATTGATTTGCAATTTATTGGTCTTTTTATATAAATTGATATTTTCGATTTCGGCTTCTATTAAATTATTTTCTACTGCATAATCTGCAAAAACATCTTTTATATATTTTGGCATGGTTTCTGTTTTACATCCTTTCTTTTGATTGTTGATAATTCATGTTTATTTCCATAGAGTCGATGTGGTCATCGACCCCTACCTATTTTATCCTAACCTTTTATTATAGCATAATTTTGTTCAAATGTCAACTTGACAAAATCTTGATTTTGTGCTCTTGATTGGGAATACTGGGTTTTGGGTGTTTTTATTAGGTGTTAGATGCGGGCGATTGATAATCGCCCCTACATGTGTTCCTACGCATATATTTTATTTGATGTATTGTAATATTTCTTTAAATTCTTTGTATCCATATTTCTCATTAAAATGCCCTGCATTTTGAATCAACACTTTTTCTGCTTTTATGTATCCTGCAAAATTCTCTGCCTCTTGTTTTGGAACATATGGGTCATTATCAGAATAGAAGCAAATTCTCTCTAAACAATTTTCTTTTAGTTTTTCTAATTCTTGATTTTCCATATAAAAAGAATCATACAAAGAATTGTCTTCATCAAATTTGATTTGATTAAATCCTGCAACTGTAATTAGTTTTTTTATTTTTACATGATTTTCGATTAAAAATTTGGCTATAAAAATGCCACCAAGACTATGTGTGATAAATATTGTTTCTTCTGTAGTATAACCAATTTCTAAATAGGCTTGCAAAATTTTGCTCCAACTCTCATAATTTTGCAGATACGGTGAAGGAAAATTTGACACCAGACAATTTAACTTTCTTTTACCCAACTCTTTTTTTAGCCAAGGAATCCAATTTTTATAGGGATTTCCATAGGAACCATGAATGATAAAATAATTGTTCATTCTACTTCCTCCACTTTCTATCTCGTGCTATTAATAATATCTCGCATTTTATTAAAATTTTCTTCAATTTCTGGAATATCGTTAATGGTTAGCCCACTTAGGAAACCTTTCGTGTAAAATCGAATGTCTCCAATTTTACAGATTTTTTGTGAACGAGATTGAAAATATGCCATGTCTTTGATTTCGTTGTAGGGAACAATTTCTTCATGATTGACAAATAAATATTGGGCTTGATATTTCAATTTTGTTTCATAAAAAATAGTTTGCGTTCCCATGGCTCGTCTTTTGTTAAAGAACATCCACATACCAAAAACAATCGCACACAATAAAATAATCAAAATTGCGACAGGAAGACTATAATAACTTAATGCGGCCAAAATAATGATGATTTCAAACACCATTAATTCACCATTTTTTAGAAGATTAAATTTGGGAGAATATTTTCGTTTGATGCGAAAAATTTCTTGCTCATTGTCCAATTTTAAGGTTTCTTGTTCGATATATTTATCATAGCAATTTTTGCAAATATCTCCCTCTTTTTTCAGTTCTGCTCCACACATTTTACATCTCATACAACATTCCCCTTTTAAAATAATCTTGCTACATCATGAAACGATATATACAAAGATAACAAAATCAAAAATGTAAATCCAATGGATTGTATCTTAATTTCTAGCTCTTCATCTAACTTTTTCTTTCGAATTGCCTCAATGATGAGCAACAAAATTTTGCCACCATCCAATGCTGGGATTGGCAAAAGATTTGTCACACCTAGCGATAATGAAATGACAGCTAACAAATACACGAATTCATACATTCCGCTTGTTTGCACCACCATTCCAGAAATGCCAACTGGTCCTGTCATTTGGTTTAAACTTACATTTCCTGAAATTAACAACTTCAAACTGTCACCGATTGAACCAATAAATGCTATGGTTTCCCAACTTCCATAATACAAATTATTGGCAAAATTTTTCTCGGCTTGCGCCACTTCTACGCCTAAAATGTAGCGCGTGATTCCAGCGTATTCCATTGGAATTGGCATAACTTTTAAAGAAAGATTTTCGCCATTTCTATTGACTAATATATCTAATGTTTCACCATTTGACTGCAACAAAATTTCATCAACTTCTGATTTGATTCTTGTCTTTTTGCCATTGATTTCTAAAATTTTGTCACCTGGTTGCAATACCGTATTTTCTGAAATATATTCTGGAATTAAACTTTGAATGACAGTAGAACGATTGACTCCAGAACCTGTCATCAACAAAAAATAAACTAAAATTCCAAAAATAATATTGACAATGGCGCCTGCTGCTACAATCGCAATTCTGTGTCCTACTTTTGCATTGCTAAAAGAACCTTGTTCGCAACTAGCTTCCGCTTCTCCAAGCATATCAACATAGCCACCAAACGGGATGGCTCTTAGGGAATATTTTGTTTCTTTACCTTGTTTGGAAAAGAATTTGGGTCCAAATCCGATGGAAAATTCTCTTACTTTTACTTTGCATAATTTTGCAACTAAAAAATGTCCTCCCTCATGGATCAACACAAGAAATCCTAACAAAAATACTACTTTTATGATACCAATGATAATATGCAAAACTGACCTCCTATAAAAACATCGTCAATAAAAAATAGGCAAAAGGGCTAATGAACATGACACTATCAATTCGATCTAGCATGCCACCATGCCCTGGAAATAATTCGCTAAAATCTTTGATGGAAAAATATCTTTTGATAACAGATGCTGAAAAATCTCCCACTTGACCAATCACACTTAAAACAGCTGTTAAAATAGCAATTGTGAAATACGCAATTTCTGTATCAAAATACGTATTCATAACAAATGCACAAATAAGCGCTATCAAAACGCTTCCTATCACGCCGCCAACACAACCTTCTATCGTTTTATTTTGGCTAACATTGCTAAATTTATGCTTTCCAAAATTTTTACCAACAATATAGGCTGGTGCATCTGTTCCCCATGCTGCAATAAGCACAAACCAAATTAAAAATTTGCCAGTAATTCCGTTTTTGACCCCATATAAAATTGGCAAAAAGCCCAGAAATCCAATGACATACAAGATTCCTGCAAAAGAAAATGCAACATCTTTAAAATTAAATTTTAGATTGGTGACAATGGCTGTTAAAAATAGTAAAAATAATACAATCGGAACACCTAATGTGATGATTGTATTTAAAACTTCGGTTGGAACTATATGCATAAATGCGATGGAAATGGCTGATAAATAACCAACCCATTCGATAAATTTTGCTTCACTTTGGATGCATTTTGCATATTCCTGCATGGCAATGGCCGCAATTACGGCAATCACAGCATCTATCACAGATTCATTTCCCAATACAATCAACAACAATACAACTGGTAAACCAACCAATGCTGTCACAACTCTTTTTACATTCATAATTTACGTTTCCTTTTCTTTTGATTATTTTCCGCCAAATCTTCGATTTCTTTTTTGGTATTCTTCGATTGCTGAATCGAAATCTTCTTCTGAGAAATCTGGCCAATATTTTTCCAAAAATAAAAATTCTGTATAAACTAATTGCCACATTAAAAATCCGCTGGTGCGCATTTCTCCACTGGTACGAATGACCAAATCTGGGTCTGGCATATTGGCTGTATACAAATGTGTTCCAATCATTTCTTCAGTGATGTCATCTGACGAAATTTTTCCTGCTTTTACTTCTTCAGCAATTTCCTTGGTTGCTTTGATAATTTCTGCTCTTCCACCATAATTAAAAGCAATATTCAACGTAAGTCCTGTGTTATTTTCGGTTCTTTTGACGCAATTGCCAATGGATTTTTGCAATTTTTCTGATAATCCTGCAATATCTCCAATCACGTTTACTTTAATATTTTCCAAATCAGCTGTCTTCGTAAATTTTTCAATATATTCTTGCAAAAGCATCATCAAAACGCCGACTTCTTCTTCACTTCTTTTCCAATTTTCGGTTGAAAAAGCAAATACAGTCATATATTGAATTCCCATTTTATTGGCATGTTTTGCAATTTTCTCTAACGTATCTGCACCTGTTTTGTGCCCCATTTTCAATGGCAATTTTTTTTCTCGTGCCCAACGTCGATTTCCATCCATGATGAATCCGATATGTTTTGGTAGATTTTCATTTTCCATGATTTGTTTCCTTTCCATATTCACATAAAAATTATGTAGGGGCGACTAGCAGTCGCCCGCTATCTATTGCGAAATTCCATATTATGACATCAATATATTTTAACATCATCATATTGCAACATCGTCATATTGCAACATCCATATATTTAACAACCCGCGGGCGATTGATAATCGCCCCTACATTTACGTTAGATGTTCAAAATTTCTTTTTCTTTGTTTTCTAATGTTTTGTCAATTTGACCGACGTATTTGTCTGTCAATTTTTGAATATCATCTTCTGATTTTGCTTTTTCGTCTTCTGAGATGTCACCGTTTTTCAAATCGGCTTTTACTTTTTCCATGCCATCTCTACGAATATTACGAATGCTTACTTTGGTTTCTTCTGCCATTTTCTTAATGTCTTTGACCAATTCTTTTCTTCTTTCTTCCGTCAATTCTGGAAAATTTAAGCGAATGACTTTTCCATCATTGTTTGGATTTAAGCCAATGTCTGATGCCAAAATTGCTTTTTCGATCTCTTTTAAAGTGCTGACATCCCATGGTTGAATGACAATCATTCTGGCTTCTGGAACGGAAATTCCTGCCATTTGACTAATCGGTGTTTGTACGCCATAATATTCGACTGACACTTTATTTAAAATGGCTGGATTTGCACGTCCAGCACGCACTTCTGAAAAACTTTCTTGTAATTTATCTAATGTTTTTTGCATTTTTGTTTCTAATTCATTCATAATTTTATTCCTTTCTTTTTGTCAGGTGCCTGACGTTTTTGTTTTGGTAAAATGTTTTTGTTTTTTTATTTTTGTCAGGTGCCTTGCAATTTTGTTTTTTGGACACGGTGCCCCGTATCCCTACGAAACATTAATCTTCTTTTAATCAATTTATATTTGCAATTTTGGGTCGATGTGGGCATCGCCCCCTACGTTTTTATTTCACGAAGGTTCCTATTTTTTCGCCTTGCAAGATTTTTACAATATTGGTTGGGTCACTGATTGCAAATACCTGCAATGGAATGTGGTTATCCATGCAAAGTGAGGTTGCTGTGGCATCCATTAATTTTAAATCTTGGTTTAAAATATCCATATACGATATTTCATCATATTTGACTGCATTTGAGTCCACTTTTGGGTCAGCAGAATAAATTCCGTCAATTGTTTTGGCGAATAAAATCACTTCTGAGTCTGTTTCGGCGGCTCGAAGTGCGGCTGCTGTATCAGTTGAGAAAAATGGATTTCCCGTTCCACAAGCAAAAATTACAACTCTTCCTTTATCCAAATGTTTCAATGCTTTTCTTTTAATATATGGTTCTGCAATTTGTCTCATTTCAATGGCTGTTTGTAGACGCGTTTTGATGCCTCTGGCTTCTAATGCGTCTTGTAATGCCAAACCATTCATTGCTGTTCCTAGCATTCCCATATAGTCTGCTGTGGTTCTGACCATTGCGTGCCCATTTCTGGCTCCTCTCCAGAAATTTCCTCCGCCAACAACGATAGACATTTCCACTCCCATGTCTAGAGCAATTTTGATTTGGTCACAAATGGCTCCCACTACATCTGGGTCAATCCCATGCCCCAATTCTCCTGCCATTGCTTCTCCACTCAATTTTAGTAAAACTCTTTTATACGTTAACATGTTTCTTCTCCTTCTATTTTATTTAGTTTATGATATTGTATCACAAATTATAAATTTTTCCATACTTTTTTGCAATTTTTTTTTAGAAATTTACTTTTCTAATAAAATCGTAACTGGTCCGTCATTGACAAGACTGATTTGCATGTTGGCACCAAAAATTCCTTTTTGCACTTTCAAGCCATATTCTTGCTTACATTGCTGACAAAAATATTCATACAATTCATTGGCAAAATCCGGCTTGGCTGCCTCGGTGAAAGACGGGCGATTTCCTCTTGCACAATCTCCATATAACGTAAATTGCGAAACCAACAGCAATTGACCTTGTATGTCTTTTAGCCCCAAATTCATTTTTTCATTTTCATCCTCAAAAACGCGCAAATTGCATAGCTTTTTGGCTAGATAATCTGCTGTTTCTTTAGTGTCTGTATGAGTAACACCAATCAAAACAAGAAAGCCCTTTCCAATTTCACTAATCAACTTTTCCTCAACTTCTACTTTTGCTTGTTTCACTCTTTGAATCACTAATTTCATTTCAATTCTCTCCTTCTAAATGATTTTTCAATAAATTTTCTGTCAAAACAGACATCGAAATTCCAATTTCTTTGTTCGCATATTCTACTGCTAAATCCAACGTATTTCTCAAATTCTCATCCAATTTCTGTTCATCCAATTTTTCGCCTGTTGCCAAATCAAACCAATTTTCTGCATCATAATAATATTGTTGTGTGATGATTTTTCCGTTGTTGACACACACATATGGCTTTGGCTCAAAAATGCTGGTTCCTAGCGAAAACGTATCGTCTAAATCACAAATTTGAGCAAGCGTAGGCTTGATATCGACTTTACTGACAGGAGCGTCGATTTTGACATTCTGTACACCTGGAATTTTCATGCCACAAGCAACATTTGAAAATTCAAATTGCATTCTTGCTGCATTATAATTTTGTTTGTCTTCTCCCAAAAACTCCAGCAAATCTTCATCATACATGGTCATGCCATAATGGTCGCCATATGCCAAAATGACGCTATCTTCATACAAACCTTTGACTTGTAATTCCTGCAAAAAAATGCCAAAAGTATAATCTGCATAATTCATCGCTTCTAGATAATCACCAAGTACAGTTCCTTTGTATTTTCCAACATCAATCGTTACTTTATTTTCCTTATTTTGTATCCCAGCCAAATCAAATGGTTTGTGCGAAGATGCTGCCACAATGTCCACAAAAAGCGGAGAATTCGTTTCTGGTAACATTCCTAAAATTTGTCGATACAACAATTCATCTGACAAGTACGTTCGGATTAACTCGGATGTGTCTTGAAAATCATGTATGAAAAAGACATTGTCTATCGCATATTTTGAAAACACATTTTTGCGATTCCAAAATGTATCGTAATTTCCATGTGCGTAAACATTGGTGTAGCCTGCTTTTTTGTAAAGTTTGAAAATGTCATCATACGTATTAGAATAGTATTTGCTAAATGCTTCGCCATTTTCACTTGGATAAATGGATGTGATAAAACTGTGCTCCGAGTCCGCCGTGGTCGTGTAACTGGATGCATGCATGTTGGTCACAAAAATATTTTCGTTAAAAAATCGGTTTAAATTTGGCGTAATTTCTTGGTCATTGATTTTGGCATCAATGACAAATTGCTGAACCGATTCCAATTGCACGACAAAAACATTTTTGTTTTTCGCGATTCCAGTATACTTTTCACTATCCCAATGAACTAAATTATCCTTATTTTGCTTCATCTTCTTCAAATCTTGGTAGGCTTCCATCATTTCATCATAGGTTGCATAAGCGACGTTTTTATGATTCGTGATAGCATTTTTTACATCTACAAAATGATAGCCATAAATGGTGCCATAGCGAACAGAATTATATTTGCTGTAAATATAGCCATTGACCAATTCGAGCGATTCTGGAATCAAATGATAGGAACTGCAACAAAACACAATGCCTGCAAAAGTAAGCAAAACTGGCGTCCATTTAAAATCGCGCGTTTGCTGAATTCTGACTAATTTCGTCATTAGCAAAATGGCAATGATGATGAAATCCAAAAAGTATAGAATGTGGCTTTGGTCTAGCAATGTGGGAATGGCTGCTAAAATTTCATCTTTGTACTGCATATTTCCTGTTTGCATGACAGATAAAATATTAGAGGCATATGTATAATAAAGTTCATCTGCAAAAAGCAATAAGCTGATTAAAAAATCCAGAATGATTCCCACTTCAAAACGCCTAGTTGATTTCGGAAATAACAAAATGGGAAATACAAGAATCAAAATAAAGCAACTGGTTTGCCTGATGGACCATAACCAAATGGTATCATTTTTGAAAACTGTATTTCCGTAGAAAAATATCGTTTTGAACAAGATGATAAGCCCGATTAGTAGGGCAAACCATCTTGAACTTAATACATATTCCATTCCTTGCTTGAGTTTATTGATGCCTTTCAAACTTAAATTCCCTTTCTGTTCTCATTTCTTCCATATTTTAAATAATGAAGATAATATTCTTTATAATTGGTTCCATAAGCCACTTTTAAATCACCATTATTGGCAATATAAAAATCAATATTGAAATATGGGCTAGTGGCTCTTTTTTCATGTAAACCATAATTGATAAAATGCATATCCATTAAAATATAATTCATTCCATAAGCAACCTGTAAATCACCATTTGCATTTGCATACGTTTTTACATTAAAAATATAACTTGCTTCTCTTCCTTCATTTAGTCCATATTTTATAAAATGTTCGAATAATTTTTTATAATTTTTGTCATATGCATATGCCAAATCTCCATTTAATGCACGATATGCTTCTGGATTAAAGATAACTGAAAACATTCTATTTTCGCTAATTCCATAAGTAATCCAATGTTTTCTTAGTGCCTGTGTGTCATTACCAAAAGCATATTTCAAATCGCCATTGCATTCTGCATACAAACTTGCATTAAATACAATTTTCTCCACCGTAGAATCAATTGCAGCTATTCTGCCTTCTACTTTTTTGCCAAAACTCAAGTAATGCTCCATTAAAGCTACTGGACTTAAATTGGTCAAATCTCGATAAAAGTATTTGTAAAAAGTGCCATCATATTCCGGCGAACTTCTTCTACTTTCATTGCATCCATATTTGACAAAATGATTATAGGCTGCTTGATAATTATTACCAAAAGCATATTTCAAATCGCCATTTTCTTCTAAATAATATTTTACCGAAAAAGTTGACGAAGCTGTTCTTCCCTCTTGAATTCCATAATTCAAGAAATGTTTCAACAATTTGTATTCATCATAACCAAAAGCTACCTTTAAATCTCCATTATGGTCTGCATAAAATTGTGCATCAAATATATAAATCGGCAAGTTTTGTGGAGCCGTAATTCCAGAGCGCATCACATAACCATATGTTCCATCTGTATTTGATACAATCGTATCCCAATAGTTTCCATCTGATGAAACATTTTCTGCTCTTTCAAGCACTTTTACGCCTTCATTTAGATTCAAGTAACTGATAACTCTCGTGCTATTTGGCGATGCTTTGACTGGTAATTTATTGGTTAAAACAGTCGCATCTTCTAATTCTGCTTTGCTTTGTTCATTAGTGTTTGGTCTTGCGCAAGCACTTCTTGGCATATTTTCATACAATGGAATGATGTATTCATGTCTTACCGTATGAATCGTGTTAGAAGCCGTATAGTATTTTTTCAACAAAGTAGCACTCGTCTGTGCTCCCATAATATCTTGTTGATATTGATGAGAAAACAACGATGGATTATACACTACGTTAAATCTTTGATAATACAATGTATTTTGCCCACGACCAATGTATTGTGACTTATAATATTCCGAGCCACCCAAAATAGAATTTTCTACTGAATTCCATCCTTTATTGCTTGCATATTTTAAACCATTTAGAATAACCGTGCTTGTCCCATTTCCATAAGCACCAACATTAAAGAAATTATAATATCCCACATATTGCCCATTATATCCTGCGCCAGTCGCCAATGGCGATTTTCCTCTTCCTTGCTCATTAATAATTTTTGCCAAAATCGAATAACCATTCATCCCATAACGGTTACTTGCCATCACAATTGCATTAACAGCTTGTGGATTATTGATATACGCATACGAGCCATATTGGCTATTGATGACTGCTTGAATATTTTCATTTGACACATCTGCTGTTTCCAAATTTTTAAACTGGAACAGACTTGTTTCATCTAGCGAATTACGTGGGTCCATCATATATTTGATGGCATCCACTGATGCACAATACCAGCCTGTATCATACGTTCTGGAGCCACAAATCGGACAATACCATTTTCCTTGATAATTACCAGATGCACTAAATAAATTTTTAGGAGATTTAAAATGACCCTGATATTCCATTGTAACAGCTTCTGTCCAATCAATACCTGTATAATATATCTTAAATTGATAATTACTGTGACTTCTCTGTAAATTCTGAATTTGAGATTTGATTCCAGGATATTGATTTTCATTAATTCCATTGATATCTGAACTTAACGTTCCTGCATAAGAAACGTGATTTTTAGTCATCAAAAAACAGCTAAAAAACAGTAATATCATGAAAATTTTTAACATTTTACAATTTTTCATATTTATAAATCTCCTTTTTTGTCTAATTTAATCGAATTATATATTTTTTGGGATTAAAAGTCAATACAAAACTGCGTACTTTCTTCCAATAGTTCTATCCTTTTTACCGAAAAATGGAGATATTTACTATCTCCATTTCTATACCAAACTATTATCCCGCATTTTCTAAATTTTATGAATGAAAAAATGCTCACAATAATGGATTTTCTCTCTATTTCTCTTTTATGATTCCATCTTTATAGGCTTCCAACAAAATTTCCAAATCTGCAATTTGCTTTTTCAGTTCGATACCAATATCAGTATTACAAATATTTTTTCGTTCTACTTTTTCTACAATTTGTTTGGAAGAATGCAAATCCATTTCTTTTCGAATGGCTTCTTCTGTTGATGTAAATGGCTCATGTGCTGCTAAAACTAAACCATATGAATTATAAATCAACGTATATCCCGCGATTCCCGTTGTTTTTTGATACGCTTTTGACAATCCTCCATCAATAATTAACAATTTTCCATTTGCTTTTATCGGGCTCTCGCCCTTTTTGTATTTTACCGGAATATGGCCAGACACAATATGACTATTCTCTCCACCTAATCCAAACTCCTTTAGCACTTTGACACAGCATTCCTCATCTTGCGCAAATTGATAAAACGTATTTTTCTTTTCCTTGCCAATGGCTTCCTCTTTTATAAAATATCGCTCAAAGGTTCTCATCGCATCTTTGCAAAAAATGGGCGAGTTTTTTCCGCACCACAAATACCACAAAATATCTTCTCCATATTGTTTGTCACTTGAACCTTTTTTCGCAAAATAGCCCTGCCTTGCAATTCTTTCTAAAACGTCTAAATATTCTCTTCCCTTATATTTTTGATTTTTTAATTGCATTTGGGCAAATTCACCATTTTCATCCAACGGAATACAACCATGAATTAATAAATTTTCATTAAATATTTTATAAATATTTCCCTTCGCATATAAAAATCGAATGTGCCTTTGCAATCTCTCACTATTCTCAAACGCTTTTACCAATTTATTCACAACTTCCTGTTCTTTCTGCATCAACGCAAACGCGTTCTTCGAATTTATCGTTGGAAAATACGTATCTTGCAATGTATATTTTTTGCCATTTATCTGAATTTCGCCTTTTTTATCATCCATTTTATCCAACAACAAACGGTCTTCCATTTCAAATTCTGGGTTTCGTTTAATCACTTCTGCCTCCAATTTAAATTGGATAATTGTTGCTGCCTTCTGAAGCTTGGCAAGCAATTCAATCTCTGATGGCGTTTTTCTCTGTTCACAATTTTTCGGTTTAAAAACTTCCGCCGTTTCTTCTGTATACTCCTCCATCACAAATTCCGTAAGCGGTCTTAAATTGATGCCATACGCCTCTTCTAAAATATCCAAATTATCATAACGCGCACAAATTCGAATGATATTAAAAATACAAGCCGCACTTCCACTCGCAGCTCCCATCCAAATAATATCGTGATTTCCCCACTGAATATCAATCGAATGATATTTCATTAATTCATCCATAATAATATGCGGACCAGGCCCTCTGTCATAAATATCGCCAATAATATGCAAATGGTCAATTGCCAATTGTTGAATCAATTTGGATATGGCAATAATAAAAGCGTCTGCTCGGTCAAGCGAAATGATGGTATTGATAATTTGGTTATAATAATATTCTTTATTATTCGAATCAGAATTGGAATGAAGCAATTCATCAATGATATATTCATAATCTTTTGGCATCGCCTTTCTTACTTTCGAGCGACTATATTTCGAGGCAATAACCTTGCATATCTCAATCAATCGATACAACGTAATTTTGTAATATTCTTCTAAATTTTTGGTTTCTTTTTTGATGATTTCCAACTTCTCTTCTGGATAATAAATCAACGTTGCCAATTTTTTCTTCTCGTCACTCGTCAAGCGCGTATCAAATGTTTCATCTATTTTCGACTTAATAACACCAGATGCATTTTTCAAAATATGCAAAAACGACTCATACTCCCCATGCAAATCACTCAAAAAATGCTCGGTTCCCTTTGGTAAATTCAAAATAGCCTGCAAATTAATAATTTCGGTACAAACTTCTTGCACAGTCGGAAATTTCTCTGACAGCAATCGTAAATACTTAATTTCTTCTTTTTTATAATTTCTCAAGTTAGGATACTCCTTTCGAACTTTTTATTATCCTATCATGTTCTCTTTGCAATTACAACCTCTGTCACAAAAACTTCACAAAATATTTAGAAATGAATCATATTGCACAACCCTTTTTACATCCTTTCAATTTTTCCATCAAAAACCTTCTCTGCCTCACCTTTTAAAATCATTTCATTTTTTTCTTTATCATAATGAATTTGCAATTTGCCACCTTTCAAGTTCACAGTCACATCATTTTTGGTGTACTTCTCTTGAATGGCAATCATGCAACTCGCACACGCACCTGTGCCACAGCCATTTGTTTCTCCAACGCCTCTTTCCCACACTCGAACACGAATATTTTCCTCATCCAAAATTTGCACAAATTCAACATTCGTTTTATTCGGAAAATATTTATAATTTTCTAGAATGGCACCAACTTTTGCAACCTCAAAATTCTCCACATCTTTCACAAAGCAAACGGCATGCGGATTTCCCAATGAAACTGGATAAACATAATACGATTTATCCTCAATCTCAATCATATATTGAATACGGTCTACCTCTGGGTTTCCCATATTCACCTTAACATACGCCACTTTTTGTTCTTCCAATTCCAGTTCAATTTTCTTAACGCCAGCCAACGTTTCCACCGTAAATTCTGTTTTATCTGTCAACCCCTTTTCATAAACATATTTCGCCAGACAGCGAATTCCATTCCCACACATTTCTGCTTCTGTACCATCACTATTAAAAATTCTCATTTTAAAATCTTGCTCTTCGCTTTTATCCAGAAAAATAACGCCATCTGCCCCAACCCCATAATGTCGATTACACAAATACTCACTTATCACTGGAAGACTATATTCAAACTGATTTTCAATACAATCAATCACCACAAAATCATTCCCAGTCCCTTGCATTTTTGAAAAAGAAAACATACAATCACCTCATATTTTAATATTAGTAAATTGTATGCTCCCAAAAATATTTTATTAATCTTCTTTTTTTTGAACCACGACATCGACAATCGAGCCTTCTTCCACGGATTTATTCGCCACTGGCTCCTGCGAAACAATCACACCTTCCTCGCCTTCCATTTTAATATTCAAATTATTGTCTGCTAATGTTTGTCTTGCCTCTCCTACCGTGAGCCCTGCAACAGATGGAACTTTCACCGACAATCTTGGCTCATTTTCCTCACTATACAAATACACGGTCCCACCTTTTTCAAGCACTGCACCAGACTTTGGCATTTGGTCCAAAACAACATTTGTATTTTCGTCATTGGCACCATTTACTTTTACGGTAAAACCATAAGTTTGCAGAATTTCTCTAGCAGAATCCACTGTCTTCGTCGAAACATTTGGCACCGTAAGGCTAGAAATCTCAGCTGTTGTCACACTTTCACCATTTTTATTAAGCCCTAAATACGGCAATACTTCTGACATAATATTAGCAGCAACAGGTCCTGCTGTCTGTCCACCTTGGTGATACTCTGTTCCTTCGTTTGGATTGTACAGCACAACCAAAACGACGACTTGCGTATTTTCAATTGGCGAAATTGCCACAAAAGAAGCCACATAGCCAGCATCCTCATTTCCTGCCATCGGCTCAGACGTTCCACTTTTTCCACCAATGGTGTAACCCTCAACAGCAGCATGCCTTCCTGTACCCTGTACAACAACTGATTCCATCATATTCTTAATCTTCTCCGAAGTCTCCTTGGATACCACTTGCCTTACTTCTTTATCTTGTTGGACTTCAATCACTCCTGTATCCGCATTTTCCACTTGTTTTACAATTTTCGGTTCCACCAAAACGCCATCATTGGCAACTGCCGAAACTGCTGTTATCAATTGAAGTGGCGATATTTCAAAACGTTGTCCAAAAGAAATCGTCGCCAACTCCACTTTTCCCACATTCTCTAGCTTATGAAACACCGAATCATACGTTTTTGCAATGTCTTTGCCAATCAAATCAAACAAACCAAATGCTTCATAATAGCGATATAATGTTGTCGCACCAATGCGTTGTCCCAACTGCATGAATGCCGGATTGCACGAATTGCAAAGCGCTTCTCTCAAACTTTGTGCCCCATGCGGATTGGCTCTCCAGCAAGAAATCGTGCGGTCCTCCACTTGGTACGCACCAGTACACATAAAATCACCTGGCATATCCATTTGCGTTATATTTTCCTCTAACGCTACAGCCGCTGTAATAATCTTAAACGTAGAGCCTGGTTCATATAATTTTGAAACTGATTTATTGGTCCACAATTTAAAATACGCTGACGTTTTTTCCTCTGTAGGAAGCGTGTTCCAAACTTCCGCTTGCCCAGTCGGCTCAATGGCATATGGTATATTTAAATTATAATCTGGGCAAGACGCCATCGCCAAAATTTCACCATTTTGCGGATTCATTACAATCACATTTCCGCCGTCTGAACAGGCATTTTGCTCGACTGCTTGTTTCAAATATTTTTCCGCAATTTGTTGCACCGTCAAATCAATCGTAAGATACAAATTGCTTCCATTTTCCACTGGCACATATTGCTCCATTTCATCTGAAATCGGATTTTTGTTCACATCTTGAACCGTCACAATTTTTCCGACCGTTCCTGTCAATGTTTCATTCCAGCATTCCTCCAAACCAACAATTCCGCTATTGCTATCTCCACAAATGCCAAGCAAATTCGATGCTACATTATCATATGGATAATATCTTTTCGTGTCTTCATCAATATTAATTCCTGCTGTAATTTTATTATCACCCATCCATTTTCTCAGCACTTCGGTTTTCGTTTGATCTACTTTTTTCGCAATCACGGCAACAGACGAAGTTCCACTTACTTTTTGCAAAACTTCGTTATAATCGAGTTCCAAACATTGTGCCAAACCTTGCGCCAGAACCTCATTTTCAACCTCTTTTTTATTGCTATAACTTACCTTTCCAGGATTGACCGAAATGGTATCTACTGGAATATTTTTCGCCAAAACATTCCCATTCGCATCATAAATAATGCCCCTTTTCGGACTAATAATCTGGTTTTTCATCTGTCGATTATACGCTGCCTCACTGTATTCTTGTCCTTTTACAAAAATAAGTCTGCCCAAATTCCCCGTAATAATGGCAAAACAGATTGTAGCAATCGAGGCAGTTAGCACAAGCTTTCTTGAGGTACTTTTTTTATCTTTGCTTTTTTTTATTTTTTTCTTATCTTTTTTGTTTTTTATTTTAATCACCACCACATTTTCATTATGTATCAAAAAAATAGGTTGCTTCCAAATCGGCTTCATGCACCAAAAGCGCCAATGGAAATTTCTTGAAAGCCTGTCCCAATGTGTTATACGACTCTTTTGGTTCCGTAAATCCCATGTGCCAACGAATGCAATATTTTTCCTCTACCGTAAGTTTGATATATTCCGTAATCATCATTACGCTTTTTTCGCCATGTCCATAGGGAATTGTATCTTCAATCGTGTAATAAGGAACTTTTTCCCATTCGCCAAATGCATTTTTCGCATTTCTGTAATCCACTTTATAAAAATTGACTTTGCAAATATCATGCAACAAAGCAATCAAAATCAAGCTTTCCTCTGATACTTCAATCGGAATCACGCTATTTTTTACCTTGGCAATCAAAATTTCGTACACTTTCATGCTATGCTCCAAAAGTCCACCCTCATAATCCCCATGAAATCTCGTGCTAGCAGGCGCCTTGAAAAAGTCACTTTTTTCAATAAACTCAATCAATTTATCCATGCCTTCACGCTTCACACTTTTCAATAACCCCAAAAATTCTTCTTTCATATTTTCACTCCTTTTCATACAAATTTTATCATATTAATTTAATTTCAGCAATACAATTTGCTATTTTTATCAGGATATTTTTTGAAAAAATCGACTTAGGAAAAATGTGTGTTTTTGATATAGTGGGCGATTGATAATCGCCCCTACGATCACATTTTCGTACAAAAAAGGATCAGGCAAGCCTGACCCTTCTTTAAATTTCTTTTTAAATTGTTAACTTTGTATATTATCTCAAAACTCCAAACAAAATTCATTGACTTATATTATGGAAGATTACCACTTACCCAACCATGTGATCTGCTTATTTCACTTATTCCTGCTATAGTATACTTGTTACTGCATTTTATCACTATTTGAATTCGATGCCCTGCTTCAACAAGATATTCCCTATATGGATCCCAATCATTTGTTGGTGTTAAAACCTTATTTGATGTGGTATCTGTAATAGTAGGCAGATTTGAACCCTCTCCCTGAACTTTCACTCCCATATAACAGCGTACATCTGGTCTAACAGTTACAATCCTTGTAGCACTACCATGTAATGACGTAGAATTGTTGTAGATTACTTGCTCATTTACATTCCACCTTATGTCCGAGTGACTACTCGTACACCCTGTTACAGAAATCACTTGTAAAGTTGGATATGCTCTCCACTGTGCATAAACTGTTTCATTGTATGCTGGCATACTTGTGTATTGTCTCTTGCTTCCTCCTGATGTCGCAGTATACCAACCAATAAAGTCATAATTCGTTCTGGTCGACGTTGGCATCGAAACACTTGCCCCATAATACGCCGTTGTAGCCGTACAGGCACTTCCGCCATTTGAGTTATATGTTATCGTATATCGATTTCTCGTATACTGATACGTCACTGTCGTGCTTCCATTTGCCGCAATTCTCACCGTCTGCGTACTTGGCGAAGTAAATCCTGTATAAGATTTCACCTCAGGCGTCACATTCGTGTCAGTTGTACCTGTTTTATTTTCTGTCTCAACTACTGTATATCCACTTCCGCTAACATTCATCTGCTGATGCACAACTTTATAAGCTGTATTCGTATTTGCTGTCCATTTTGCATATAATGTCACTGTTGCACCCGCTGACGTTGCTAAATTCGATACACTTTGACCATTCGTGTAGTTCGTTCCAGTTCCATTAGCTGCTGTATTCCAGCCAGCAAATGTATATCCTGCTCTTGTAAATCCATTGGCTGTCAAATTCTTAGCTACTCCATAGGTATGTGTACTTGCTGCCGTACTTCCTCCTGTCGCTCCATTTCCATTATATGCAATTGTATACGTATTTGCTGTCCAAACCGCATACAAATTCACTGTAGCACCATTTGTACTACTTAAGTTTGTAACACTTTGGCTGTTGTCATAA
>CANSTR010000014.1 GCA_947649935.1 uncultured Clostridia bacterium | reverse complement strand
GGTGTTCAAACCCCCCCCCAACCCGTTTTTTTTTTTGTCGGGGGCTTGCCCAACAGCCCCCTTTTTTTTTTTTTGGATTTTTTTGGGTCGATGTGGGCATCGACCCCTACGGATTATCCGTGCATTACATTTTTGATAGATTCGATTTCTTCTTCTCTGTCTTTTCGCATGAATAATGGCTCGCCTTTTTCTGCCACATGCGTATTTTCTGGAATTGCAATTGACATTTTCAAAGAATCCCATGTTTGTAAATCTTCATTTTCCAACCCTAATTGCACAAACATTTTCTCCGATGTTTCCTGCAAAAAAGGCTTCAACAAAATCGCAATTTTTCTCAAAACTTCTGCCAAATGAGCCATCACCGATTTTAGTTTTTCTGAATTTTCCTCTTTTGCCAAAATCCATGGCGCTGTTTCATCAATATATTTGTTGCTTCTGCCAATGATTTTCCACACATTTGTAAGCGCATTCGAAATCGAATATTCATCCATATTTTGCGCAAATTCCTCGATTTCTTTTGCCACAAATTCCTCAAACTCGTCATCCACTTCATTTTTTTCCGCAAACTCCGTTGGAATACTTCCTGCAAAATATTTATTCATCATGCCAATCGTTCGGTTAAGCAAATTTCCCAAATCGTTACACAAATCAAAATTGTAACGGTCCACAAAATCTTCTGGCGTAAACACGCTATCTGTCGCAAACTGCATGGTTCTTAGCAAATAATATTTCAAAGCGTCCAAACCATAACGCTCCATCAACGTTTCCGGATAAATCACATTTCCCTTTGATTTGGACATTTTGCCATCTTTCATCACAAGCCAACTATGCGCATAAATCTTTTTCGGCATCTCCAACCCTAACGCTTTCAAAAAAATCGGCCAATAAATTCCATGAAAACGAATGATTTCTTTGCCCACAATATGCAAATCTGCTGGCCAGTATTTCTGGAACAAGCTGTCATCCTCTGAACCATAGCCAAGAGCAGTAATATAATTGGTCAAAGCATCCACCCAAACATACAACACATGTTTTGGGTCATGTTTCATCGGAATGCCCCAATCAAACGTGGTTCGACTGATGCACAAATCCTCCAAACCTGGCTGAATAAAATTGCTAAAAATCTCATTTTTTCGAGATGCTGGAACGATAAAATCTGGATTTTCCTCATAAAATTTGATTAACCAATCTTGGTATTTTTTCATATTAAAAAAGTACGACTCTTCCTTCATCAACTGCACTTCTCGTCCACAATCTGGACATTTTCCATCCACCAACTGGGTCCCGCGTAAAATACGTTTCACAAGGCACGCAATACCAACCCTCATACTGCCCTTTATAAATATCGCCATTGGCTAAAAATTTCTCAACAATCTTGTCCACTGCCTCTTCGTGACGTTTTTCCGTTGTGCGGATAAAATCGTCATACGAAATATGCATTTCCTGCCACAATTTTTGGCACATTTCAGCCATTTTGTCTACATATTCTTGTGGCGTCATGCCGTTTTTCTCTGCAACAGTCTGGATTTTTTGCCCATGTTCATCCAAACCTGTCAAAAAATAGGCGTCATATCCTCTTAATTGTTTGTATCGCTTAACCGTATCTGCCAAACTTGTCGCATACGCGGTTCCAATATGAAATTTACCACTTGGGTAATAAATGGGGGTTGTCACATAAAATTTTTTCTTTTCCATGTTTCTTTTCCTTTCTTTTATTTTTGGATAGACAGGGTCGTCTGCCCCTACGTTATTTTTTCATGCGTTGATTTTTCCACCATGTTTCGTGTGAGTCTGATTCGTCGTCTTCTGCCTCTTTTTCTATTTTTTCTTGCACAGATTCCTTTTTTTGCGATTGAATGGACTTTTCATCGCTTTTATCAATTCCATATTTTTTCGTCATTTCTGTTAGCAATCGATTGAAATTACTGTCGTTTTCTGCTAATAATTCATTTTTCTGTCCTTCCTCTAGCATTGGATTTTCTATAATTGCGACAACATTTTGGGAATATTTGTCCAACAATTTTTCCACTTCTTTTTTATAGTTTTCCAAATCTTGTACAGACAAATTCATTTTATCTTCCAATCTTTCCTGAATTAACATGCCTTCGCTATCGGAAAATTCAACATACGTTGGATTATCCTTTTTCAATGGTTCTACCAATTTTCCGTTGGCTGGCGGTCTGTTTGCCTTTTCTGTGACTTCTTCCATTTCCTCATCTTGCGTACCACGCAAAATCATTCGCTCATCTTGAATGCCATAATAGCGGTCTGCCGCGCCTAAACGCGACGAATCTGCCACTTCTAGCATCAAAACGTTCCCGCCATTCTGGTTCACAACAATGTTGTCGACTTTCTCACCCAACTGCTTGGCATTCACATAAAAATAACCTTTTATCTTCGTAATGCCTAATTTCATGCACACTTTGACAACGTCTTCTGGCACTTCTTGCGTTTGTTCTTTCTTTTCTACTGTCATTTGTTCTGTTTCTTGATTTTCTTCTATTTCCTTAGGAAAATCCTTCGTAGATGGGTAGACAGGGGCGTCTACCCCTACATTTTTTTGCATTGTGTTTTGTGGTGGGTAGGGGTGAAACCCTACCCCTACAGCATTTTTTTCGTTGATTTCGGCTGGCATTTGGTATTTTACTAATATTTCTGCCTCTTGTCTGATTTCTGCATCCGTTTTTTCTTGCAATTTTTCTAATGTTTGCAACATTTCATCAATTTGCTCTGGCGTATAGACATTTTCGGCATATTGCTGGATGGTATCTAACAAAATATTTTTTATTTTTTGGTTTTCTTCCTCTGTTGGCGTTTTTTCTTCTCGATTTTCATTTTCTTCTGACATAAATCATTTCTCCCTAACCTTTTATTATACCACATTTTTCCAATTTTGTCTACCATGTTTGGCTTGCAATTTGTCAACTAAACTTTACATTTGGTGTTTTTCTATATTTTTTTCGTCGTTTTGGTTGATTTTTTGTAACATTTGGGTCGGTCAAGACCGACCCCTACGGTGCTTTGCATTGGACATGGTGCCCATCGGGTCGATGTGGGCATCGCCCCCTACGTTATTGTAATTTTTGTTCGATTAGATTGGCGATTTCTTGGGCTCTTTTTGTGATGTATTCTTGTTTTTCGCCTTCTATCATAACACGTACTTTCGGCTCGGTTCCAGAGGGACGTATCAACACTCTTCCATTGCCTGCAAATTCTGCTTCTAATTCTGCTATTTTTTGCTTGATTTCTGCGTCTTTTTCGTAATCGTATTTTCTCTCGCTCGACACTTTGGCATTAATCAAAACTTGTGGATAAATTTTCACGATTTTTTTCATTTCAGATGCCTTTTTGTTTTCCGTCAAAATCGCACGAATGAGCATTAAAGAAGTCAAAATACCGTCTCCGGTTGGATTATAATCCAGCATAATCACATGCCCAGATTGCTCACCACCTAAATTGTAACCATTTTTCAACATTTCTTCTAAAACATAGCGGTCTCCCACTTTTGTGGTCACCATCTGAATGTTGTTTTGCTCGCCATATTTTTTTAGCCCCAAATTACTCATCACGGTTACGACCAACGTATCATTTTTCAACTTATTTTTCTTTTGCAAATCCTTTGCCAAAATCGCCATAATGACGTCTCCGTCCATAATTTCGCCGTTTTCATCGACTGCTAAACAACGGTCTCCATCGCCATCGTACGCAATGCCTAAATCCAAATGATGTTCTTTGACATAACTTGCGATTGCCTCCAAATGCGTAGAACCGCAATTTTCATTGATGTTGACGCCATTTGGCTGATGATGAATGATTTCAAAATGCAAGCCAAGCTCCGAAAAAATCATGCCTGCCACCTCTGAGGTAGCACCATTTGCTGTATCAATTCCAATTTTCAAAGGACAATTTTTGAGTTCATTTCCAAAAATATCTTTGAAAAATTGAATGTATTCATATACATAGCGATTGGCTTCTTCGGAAATTCCAATTTTGTCGCCTACTGCCATTAATGTCGACAATTTGTCAGAATCCATAATTTCTTCGATTTCTTCTTCAATTTCATCTGGAATTTTCATTCCTTGATTACTAAAGTATTTTACCCCATTAAATTCAAAAGTATTATGCGATGCAGAAATAACCACACTGGCGTCTGCATTTAATTTTTTTGTCAAATAAGCAACTGCCGGAGTTGGCATCACGCCTAGCAATTTTACGTTTGCTCCATAACTTAGAAAACCAGCTGTCATCGCACTTTCAATTAAGCTTCCTGAAATTCTGGTATCGCGTCCAATCAAAATGGTTGGCATATGATTGGAATGTTTGGTTAAAACATGCGCCCCCGCTTTTGCCACTCTAAAAACTAAATCTGGTGTTAATTCCAAATTGGCTATCCTTCGAATTCCATCTGTTCCAAAATATTTTCTCACAATTTGCCTCCTATCCCTCTATTTCGTTAGTAATATTATATAGTTATATTAAGATAATTTCAAGATTTTTGTGACAATTTGTGAAAAAAAAATTTACTTTTGAAAATTTATGTGGTATAATGGCAAAAAGGAGGTGCCTTGCCAATGAATGAACAAGATAACCAAACTACATTAGCAGAAGATAAAATCTTAATCCTTTACATTTTAAAAAAAGTTGGAAAACCCTTTTCTTACAAAGAATTGCTCGAATTAATCATTGCTGTTTCGGACATCAATTATTTCTATTTCCAACAGTTTTTAAGCGACTTAATCGAAGACCATTATATCGTCAAAACAAACAATGGTGAATTTGAATTGTATGAATTAACCGCAGAAGGCACAAACGCATTAGAACTTACGCTGGACTTAATTCCTGGCATTACGAAATTAAAAATTGATAGTCAATTTAAAGAAAGTCTGGATTCAATTAAAGATAAATTTTCGATTTCGGCAGAATACACGCCGATTTCAGACAACGAATTTAAAGTAACTTGCAAAATTATAGAAAATCACCAAGACATTTTCAAAATTGAAACTTTTGTTGGTTCCAAAGAGCAAGCCAGTCAAATCGTAAATAACTGGAACACAGATGCTGCTGTGATTTATCCGAAAATTTTAAAAAATTTAACCATGTAAAAATAAAATATTATACCATATTTTTCCCATTTTGTCTACCAGGTTTACCTGGCATTTTGTCAAGTAAACCTTACATTTCAACAAACTTAACTGTTTTTTCCGCAACTGAAATTAACATTTTACTTTTTTCACATAAAATAATAAGTGGGCGATTGATCATCGCCCCTACAAAAATTTTCCTAAAAATTCACCGGCGTTGCTGAACCTGCACCGTAAAGAACAATTTAGCGTATAAACTGTACCATGCGGTAGTGAGCCTACTAATGATCCATTAGTACTATTATAAATCTTCCCTGTTGTCGTAATATCACTCCAATATACACAATTATTAAATGTATACGTTGTACCCGCAATCGTTTTAGAAAAAACACCACTTGTTCCTGTTACACCATGACTATTACAATAGTAAGTGGAAGCAGCTCCACCAAGAGTATACTCTCCCTTCACTCCACATGCTCCACAAACAACAGTACATGTAGCCCCTTTACATTCTGATGTATTTTGATATAACATATAATGCGTTCCTGCATATGAAACTGAACAACAGATTGGGCAGTACCTTTTATTACCGTTACTATGCGTTTTAATAGATAACGTATAACTTGTCGATGGCTTTGTAAATACATAATGATACTTGGTCTGATCTGTACAAGGTACTGTTGTAGTTGTATAACAATCTCCACCATTAATCGTATCACCAATATGCTTAGAGTGTCCCATTTTAACAACAGAATAATTTTTACTTCCAACCGTTGGGCGCCCACTTTTGGTTGCATAAGCCCAAACATAATACGTTTTTTTCGTTTCTCCTTTTGTATAACTTGCCGACGTCGAATTTTGAAGTCCTCCTATACTTGTATTAGATGTTGGAACCGTATTGGAAACTTCATAATGTATCGTATATCCCACTAATGAAGATACCTCGCTAGCTGCCGTAACTGCACTTGCCATCTTAAAACTTGTATCCGTAATTGTATTTACTGATACTGTAAAATCTAAAATCGCATAATCCAATGTCACTTCCACGACATTGCTATAAAATCTCTCATTATTCTTACTTTTCACCATCGCCCAAACGTAATACGTCGTGCCTGCTTTTCTATTCGTTACCGTGTTTTTCTTCGTCGTGTATGACGAAATATGTTTTTTTGCATTTTCTTGTTTTTTCGAATATTTGTAATAAATCGTACAAGTTGATAAATCGCAGTCTATTGGCGTAATGGATTGGTTCCAGCTGCTGTCTGTTTTATCCGTGATTTGCAACGTAAAATTCACTTTTTCCCATTGCGCATATAGCGTAGCATCGCCATTTATGGTGTAACTCCAATTATTCATTTCAATTTTATTGCCACCGACTGGACTATCGTACCAGCCCAAGAAACGGTAACCTTCTTGCTTTGGCGTAGAAACTCGTGGATATCTCTGCCCAATGTATTTGTTGTAGCGTTGCTTCTGTGTCGCTGTTTTTCCGAACTTTCCACCATTGGCGTCATACGTGATGACATAGGGATCTTTCCAGTTTGCATATAAATTTTTTCCATACGAATCATAGTATTTGCTATAATATTTAATCTTCGTTCCTGCACCTTCTGGCTGTGTAAACCAGCCTTTAAACCTTGATTTTACTGCACGTTGTTTGCCATTTGGTTGCGTTACATAGCGAACTTTTCTGATGTTTCTTGGTCTCCAAGTCACTGGCAACTGCCAATATTTCGCTTGTTTTCCTATTTTTCTCCCATTGGCTACCTGAATTCCACTGAATCTGACTGCATTCCACTCATTAAAATAACTTTGTACTTGCCAACTGTACTTGAAATTGTGAACTAATTCGCCACCAACTAAGTCTAAATCTACAAAATTTCCTTCTGTCCAATGGGCAAACACGGTCATTGCTCCAGTAACTGTTGTGTTTGCTGTTACTTGCATTCCTCCATTTGGCTCGGTCCACCAGCCGTCAAATATTCTCCTGTCTTTGTATGGTTCTGGCATAGAACCAATTTTCGTACCTTTGACTTTGTTTTTTGTGATGGTTGTAACTGTTGTTCCTGAATTTGTTAATGTTCCGCCATTGGCGTCATACGTGATTGGCACAATTTCTGGATTTGGCTCTCCTGAATCGTCCTTTTCCTTGACCCAATGCGCATACAAGGTTTTTCCTGGCAATTCTGCCGTTTGGTAAATATTTTCTTCGACGATTTGCGTGCCACCACTTGGCGATGTAAACCAGCCTGCAAATATGTAATCTTCGCGGTCATCTGGGTCAAAAATAGCATCGCCATATTCCAAACCTGGTTCTAATTCAACTGTGATTTTTGGCTGCTCTTCAATCAAGCCACCATTAGCGTCTAGCGTTAGTGGATGCAACGTCCAGATGGCTTGCAACCACAGGTCTTTCCCATTCATGGCGACTCCAGTTTGTTGGTCGTAATAAATTGTGCCATTATAGGATAACTCTTCTTCGTCGTCATACAAGATGTCTTCTAAGCCATTTTCATATTCTTGCAATTGCGCTAAATACGCTTGATTGGCCACAAACCAATCTGCTAAACCATTCAAATTCATGGTGCTGTTTGTGAATAAATTGCGAATGGCCGTTTCGTAGCCATTGAAATAATCTAGAATTTCGTTTCTGCGTTCTTCTTCCATGGTTGGCTCTGGTGCTTCATCTGGATCTTGTTCTTCGCCATCTGCTTCAAAACCGTCTTCTTCATATTCTTCATAACTTTGGATGATGTCAAGGATGTCTTCTTCCCAATTTTCATCCAAAACTTTCACCAAATTATTCGCAACTCCAAAATAGCCTTCTGTTTTTCTAAAATCTCCTGTCATCGTTGAACCATCGTATTTTGATGTGTTATCGAGCCAATACATGAAAGTATAACCATCTCTTGCAAATTTATTTTTGTCCAAAGTGGCGCAAATGGTGTCTTCGTAGGCAACTTCCTGCGCGTAACCTTCCGCCTCATACGACAAATAGTGAATATTCAAACTTTTCCCTGGCTCGTCTGGATACACTGGTGGCGTTGGTGTTGGAGGATTATCTGGATCGTCCGGGTCTGGATTGTCTGGAATATCTGGCTCTGTTTTTTTAGGCACACCATATCGCGGTGTATGATAAACCAAGCCTTTGTAGGGCTCGCCATCTATGTAATAAAGCATCCCTGTGACGATATTTATGATGTAATCTCGGCGCAATTCAATTTTGGGAATGAGCGTCAAATCGACGCGATATAAATCCACTTTTGACTTGTCAAATAATTCTGAAAATTGCAGATTTTCTACATAGCAAATTGTATCTTGCAAAGTGTCAACTGCGTCCCATGTGGAAAACGGCTGATTTAAGTCCACTGGATACAGCGTTTCTGGCACATCTAGCGCGTACGAAACGTTGGTGAAAAGCGACCTCCAGTCTGCTTTTGAGTATTCTTCGCTTAGTTTGTCCATTTGCTTGCCTGCAACATACAATTCCTTTTGCTCGTCCAGCTTTTCGTATTCCGTGACAAATTCTGCCCAGCGAGCTTGCGCGATGATGCCATTATCGCTGTTGATTAAATTTAGAGTTACGCCTGCTAGGATGAGCAGGATGATGATGGTTACGACTAAGGCAATTAGTGTGATGCCGTTGTGTTTTTTCATTTGTTTTTCCTCCATTTATGTTAATTATTATATACAATTATTGTAACACTGGAAGTTTCGTTTTGTCAAGGGATTTTGGGAATGTTACAGAATTGTAATATTTCAAATTTTCCTTTTTATACAAAAAAGATGCTACATTTTTGTAACATCTTTTTTTCTCTCTATTTTACAAGCATCTCCTTAATCTTCATCAACCTCGAAGTCGATGCTCTCTCATCTTCTGATAATTTTAATCCAATATATTTAATCGTATCAATGTAATTTGGAATCGTCACATTTTCGATGGCATTCACTCTTCTTCTTGTTTTTTCGATTTCGTTTGCGATCAACTCAATCGCCTTTTCGTTTTGCGCAAGTTCCAACAATTTTTCGGAAACTTCTGCAAAACTCTCAATCGCGCGGTCTAATTCAGAAGTGGTATACGCAAATCCGTAAAGTGCCTTATTTTCCGTTTCTTCCTGTTTTTCTTGAAAATGAAACTCTGGAATTTTAACACTCATAATGCTTGTTTCGCCAATTTCCACAGAAACCGATTTTCTCGGAATAATCAATGCTTCCTCAATGTATCCTTCTCCAATCACCGCTTTGGCAAGCATAAAATTTTGATACGTATTTTTCAACATCTCGTCTGTTTGGCGACGAAGTTTTTGATTTTCTTGCACCATTTTTAGCAATTGCTTAATTAATTCGTCTAACTTATCTTTCAAAAGTTTATGCCCTTTTTGCGCCGTTTTTAGCGATTTTTTTAAATTGATACTTTCGATACGCGTTAAATTTACATTTAATATCGCCATATTTATCCCTTTCTGGTCGATGTAGGCATCGACCTCTACAATCTAATCTTCCACGTAATATTTATCAATAAATACATCTTTGATACGTTTCAATTCCTGTTTTGGCAACGTTGATAGCAACTTCCAGCCAATGTTTAGCGTTTCTTCGATACTTCTGTTGGCGTCAAAACCTTGAGCAATAAATTCTTTTTCAAAATCGTCCGCAAATTTAGCGTACATGCGGTCTAGCTCAGAAAGTGCACTTTCGCCCAAAATTGCCATCAATTCTTTGGCATCTTTTCCACGCGCATATGACGCAAATAGCTGATTCAAAACACCAGAATGGTCCTCTCTCGTCTTACCTTTTCCGATACCTTCATTTTTCAAACGCGACAAAGAAAGCAACACATCCACTGGTGGCGTCATTCCTCGTTTATTCAAATCTCTGCTAAGCACAATTTGCCCTTCTGTGATATAGCCTGTTAAATCCGGCACTGGGTGAGTTTTGTCATCTTCTGGCATGGTCAAAATCGGAATCATGGTAACAGAACCTTCTTTTCCTTTGATTTTACCAGCACGCTCATAAATCGTTGATAAATCGGTGTACAAATAACCTGGATACGCTCTTCTTCCAGGGATTTCCTTTCTCGCCGCAGAAACCTCACGAAGCGCTTCTGCATAATTCGTCATATCTGTCATGATGACCAATACTTGCATATTTTCTTCATACGCCAAATATTCTGCCGCTGTTAGCGCCATACGAGGCGTTGAAATACGCTCTACTGCTGGGTCATTCGCCAAATTGATGAACATAACCGAACGGCTAATCGCGCCTGTTTCACGCAAACTATTCGTGAAATATTCGGCATCTTCAAACGGAATTCCAATCGCAGCAAACACAACCGCAAATTTCGTATCTTCCTTCAAAACTTTGGCTTGTTTTGCAATTTGCACTGCCAATTCTGCATGAGGAAGTCCAGAACCTGAGAAAATTGGCAATTTTTGCCCGATAACTAACGTATTCAATCCATCAATCGAAGATACACCTGTTTGAATAAATTCGGATGGAAAAATTCTGGCTGCTGGATTGATTGGTTTTCCATTGATATCCACTTTTTTGTCTGCAATCACATTTGGCATGCCGTCAATCGCTTTTCCCATGCCGTTAAAAACGCGCCCCAAAATGTTTTTCGATACGCCAAATTCTAGCCCTTTTCCCAAAAATCTGACCTTGGATTCTTTTAAATTAATCCCACTACTGCTTTCGAATAATTGTACCAAAGCAGCATCTTCTGTGACTTCTAGCACTTTGCACAATCTCGTTTCTCCATTTTGAAGTTTGATTTCTCCAATTTCATCATATTTCACATTTTCAACATTTTCTACCAACATCAAAGGTCCTGCTGTTTCTTGAATGGTTTTATATTCTTTTATCATTAAACTAGACCTCCTTTTTCCATAATTTCGTCTGTTTCGCGCTCCATTGCTTTTTCAATTTCATCAAATTCGTTGTCCACTTTTTCTTCTTCAATAAATTTCGCTTTACCAATTCTTGCAACATAAGACAATTTCGTATATTCTTCCACATTCACACCTGCCAAAACGGCTTTGCTCATTTTGTCATAGAATTTGAAAATCATTTTCAAAATGCGCTCTTGTTTGTGACTTGAAGCATATGCGTCAACATCATCAAAGGCGTCTTGCGCCAAATAATCTTCTCTCAAAATTCTGGCCACTTCTAAGGTCACTCTATCTTTGCTTGAAACCGCATCAATACCAACCAATTGCACGATTTCTTGCAATTTGGCTTCTTCTTGCAAAATCGACATCGCTTCATTTTTTAGTGAAACAAATTCGTCACTGATATTTTCTCTTTCCCATTTCTCGGCTTGCTCTTTGTATAACGAATAACTCGTCAACCAGTTAATGGATGGGAAATGTCTTTTGGCAGCCAATCCAGCATCCAAGCCCCAGAACACTTTTACAATACGAAGCGAACTTTGGCTGACTGGCTCTGAAATATCACCACCAGCTGGCGAAACGGCTCCAATGACAGTCAATGTTCCAATTCTTCCGTCGCCACCTAAGCATTCTACTTTTCCAGCTCTTTCATAAAATTCTGCAATTCTGGAACCAAGATATGCTGGGTAACCCTCTTCACCAGGCATTTCTTCCAATCTTCCACTCATTTCACGCAACGCTTCTGCCCATCTTGACGTAGAATCTGCCATCAAAGCGACATTGTAGCCCATATCACGATAATATTCTGCAATCGTAATTCCTGTGTAAATTGACGCTTCCCTTGCTGCCACTGGCATATCAGACGTGTTGGCAATCAAAACCGTACGATTCATCAATGAATCTTTGGTACGTGGGTCAATCAAGTTTGGAAATTCGGTCAAAACTTCTGTCATCTCGTTTCCACGTTCGCCACAACCAACATAAATGATGATATCGGCATCTGCCCATTTTGCCAATTGATGTTGAATGACCGTTTTTCCACTACCAAATGCTCCTGGTATCGCGCACGTTCCACCTTTTGCAATTGGAAAAAAGGTATCAATGACCCTTTGCCCAGTGACTAACATATCATCTGGATTTAACTTTTTAGCCACTTTTCTTGGCTTTCTAACAGGCCATTTTTGCATCATTTGAATGGCGTGCATTTTTCCTTTTTTATCTTCCACCATACAAATATCTTCGACTACGGTATGGTCACCTGATTTTATTTCTTTGATAATTCCTTCTACGCCCACTGGAACCATAATTCTGCATTCAATCACTTTCGTTTCCTGCACAATTCCTATGATATCTCCAGGCTTGATCGTATCACCAACATGTTTCTTTGGCACAAACGTCCATTTTCTTTCTTTATCAATGCTGTTAACTTCCACACCTCTTTCGATATTTTTACCCGTTTTTTGGTAAATTTTATCCAGCGGTCTTTGAATTCCATCGTAAATCGAAGTTAGCATGCCAGGGCCTAATTCAACGCTAAGTGGCATTCCTGTTTGCACAATTTTTTCGCCAGGTCCAACGCCAGAAGTTTCCTCATAAACTTGGATGGATGCATTTTCTCCATGCATTTCAATAATTTCACCAATCAAGTTTTTATCTGATACCTTCACAACATCAAACATATTGGCTTCTTCCATGCCTTTTGCAATCACCAAAGGACCTGCTACTTTTGTTATAATTCCTTGTTTCAATCTTTTCATCTCCTTCTTTCAAAATTTCTCACGCTTCTTTAAAATTAATCTCAATTCCAACTGCCTTTTGCACCATATCTTTGATTCTATTTTCCCCATAATGCAAACTTCCCGCATTACTTGGAATGGTGACAATGGCCGGAATTTGATTCGTTTGCAATTTTGCTAAATATTTTTCTGCCTTCCTGCTTACACTTTCCGTGATATAAATAATCGCATAATTTTCCTCTATTAATTTCGGGATAATTTGTTTCACATCCTCTTCTTCATAGGCTGGAAAAATATCCATTCCTATGGCAGAAAAACCAAATATCGACTCTTTATCCCCCACTACGGCTATTTTATACATAACTTTCCCTTAGCCTTTCCTTAATTCTTTCAGGACTCACGCCATTTAACTTGCCTGAAAAAATAATTCTAATATTTTTAAACTCTGTTTTTTTCGCATAAATATACGCAACAATCGGCTCAATCGTAAGTGCCTTTAACTTCGCTTCCTTCATGTAATTCATGATGTAATTATCACAAAATTGGTCCAAATTCTCATAATGGTCAATCGCTTGCGCAATCGTGCTTGAAAATCCCATAAATTTATATTTTAGATTTTGCTCATCTTCGTCCAAATTTTCCATAAAATGATTGAGCGTAATTTTTCCACCTTCGATATAAGAAACTTCAAATATGTAGGGGTCTTTGTAGATTTTTCGCACTCTGAAAAATGTTTTGATGTTCGTAATATCAATCAAATTCGTCATATATTTCGCAATAAAATCATTTTTCATCTGCGCCGCCAATTTTTTCATATGATGAAAACATTCCTTATCTAAAATGGCATCAATGATAAATGGCATTTTCGTTTTTTGGTAAGCTTCCATCGCATCCAAAATGGCTTGTTTTCGATTTTTGCTTAATCGGTCATACGCCTCACTTTCCATAATTCTTGAAATTTCTTCTTTCGAAACCGTTCCACTGTTCAACAATTTATCTTGATAATCTTTGCCTTCCACGTGTGATTTCAAAATCAATTTCATATTATAAAAATCATTTTTACTCAAAAATATTTCCGCAATATTTTTCTCTTCGATAATTTCCTTAATCAATTTGTACATGTCCTCTTCTGCTTTTTTTAGAACGACTTCATAATCTTCATAACGAGAAACCATCTCAAAATTGTAATCTTTTTCCATCAAACTCGATACAATTCTTTCCATTTCCTCTTCTTGCGCCAATTGTTCCAAATTCTCATTCGTTAGTAATCGATTTTCTCTTACTTTTATTTTCGCTACTGCATAAGGATATATCTCCATACGTACCTCCTATTCTGGCAACACTTAAGATTTAAATAAAATCGTAGCAATTTCTTTTTCAATTTCTTCATCCATGAATTTCATATTTTCCTCAAAATCGTAATTATATTCGATGTTTCCACATTGAATCATCACACCTGACTCAAATGCATCAGTTTCCTCTAACACTTTCATATGATAATCTGTCGCAATTTTTTTCAGCGCAGGATAACATTTTTTCGGCAAAATCACAACAACATCTTCTTCATTTTTATATTTTGCCAATTTTTCATCCACAATTTTAATGTATTCTTTATCACTCAAATCTTTGATTTTTTGTTTTACTTTTTCTTTCACAATCTCAATAATTTTCTTTTTTTCCGCTAACACAGCACTTCTTGACTCAAATTCTGCTTTTTCCAAATCAGCCACTGCCTCTCGCTCAATTTGTGCTTTCACAATTTCAAATTGCTCTTGACTTTGCTTAATCGCTCTATTTCGATTTTCTTCTTCAATTTCTTTCGCCTTTTCTTGTGCCCCTGCAATCACCAAATCAGCCTCTTTTTCAGCATCTTCAATGATTTTATTCAAGATTACTTCTTCTTCCACGCATTCTATCTCCTTTCTTTTTTCGCTAAAACTATCCAACAACAACACCATTATAAGCCAAGAATGAAATCAATAATCCTAACAACGCATATGTTTCCACAATGGCTGCAATCGTGATTGCTTTTCCTAAATCATCTCCATTTTTTGCTACGACACCAACACCAGCTGCTGCTGCTTTCCCTTGTGCAACACCAGAAACCAAACCAGTAATTCCAATGGCTAAACCAGATGCTAATAATTGGAACCCTTGCCCTGTTGTTAAGGCAACTGTTGTTCCCAACAAACCTGCTTTTGACAAAATCAAGAATGCTACAATAAATCCATATAAACCTTGTGTACCTGGCAATAATTGCAATACCAACAATTTACCAAATTTGCTTGAATCCTCTGAAACAGCTCCTGCTGCCGCTTGACCTGCGATGGAAGTTCCTTTTGCAGAACCCATACCTGCGAATATAATTGCGATAGACGCACCTAAAATTGCTAAAAATTGACCATTTGCTAATCCTTCTAAAAATTCCATAATTAAAATTCCTCCTTAATTCTTGTATATTTATTTTTATATTGAAATGGGGTGAACTCTTTTCCGCCACCTTCATAAAATTTTCCAAAAAATTCTACATATTGCAAACGACTGGTATGAACATACGAACCTAAAGCACTGTTCGCTAAATTAAATCCATGTCCTATAATTCCGACAAATACCGCTGGAATTGGTCCAACTAAACCACCCAACAAATTCACAACTTGCGCAATAACACCAGTTGACAAACACAATGCCATCAATCTTGAATACGATAACACGTCTGACAAATAACTCGTGATACCATACAAACTGCTAAGTCCTTTGGTGACTTTTTTGATGCCTTTTTCTTTTCTTCCGCCAGTTAAAAATACGCCAATCACGCCGGCAATTGCCAAATATTTACCAACTTCTGACCACACGCCAATATCGCCTGCTACAATTGGTATGACTAGCAAAAACACACCTGTCAAAAGCAAATACCAAAATCCGACATCACAAATCGCATCGAAAATCTTCTTTTGCTTGACTAGCTCAACAGCATTCATGAACATTCCCACATAAATATGAATAATGCCCAACAATAACGCCAGTCCCATCAATGGCATAACATCATTTAAGGGATCAATCACGGCATGCAAAGGAACCAAATTTCCAAAACAACTGCCAAAGAAAATTCCCCAAATGACGGCTGATACACCACACACAGCTAACAATTTGACCAAGTTTCCTTCGCCTCTGGCATATTTTTTCTTGCGAATAATAAAGAAACAAGCCAATGCCAATAATGCTCCATAACCTGCATCACTCAGCATCAATCCAAAAAATACAATATAGAAAAACGCCATTACTGGATTTGGATCCAATTCATGTTTATTTGGCACACTATACATATTTGTAATCGATTGAAATGGTTCCACAAGTCTACTGTTTTTTACCAAAACAGGAACTTCTTCATTTGCTTGTTCTTCCCTCATTTTAATCATAAAATTGTGATTGTTTTCGATTTTACATCCTTTTGGCATCCAGCCTTCTAGATAAAACGTGTTTTTCGTTGTCACAATATTTTTTTCAACAACTTTCAAATCTCTTTCATTCAAATAATAATCATACAAATTCTCAAATACTTTAATTTGCTCAGGCTTAATTTGCGCCTTATCATCTTCGATTTGTTTTTTCAATTCAGCCACTTCTTGTTTGGCTTTTTGAATTTGATCCAAAATCGATTCATCCTCCAATGCAATCGCCTTTTCACAAAATTCAAAACTTTTCAAAATTCTTCTTGCTTGCACCAGTTGGTCTTGCTTTGTCACAATTGCCACATATTTGTTGTTTTTATCTTTGTTCACAAGATGAATGGAATATTCCAATTTTTCTTTATTTAGCGCCATCTCGATTGGTTCTCTCTTATATTTCACGCTAATGGTTCCCAACATCACTTTAATATAATTGACATTTTTTAAGTCGCCTGAAAGCGTAAAATTAATCCATGGTTCCAATTCAGCAATGGTTTGATTCAACTCATCCACTTTTCCTAGGTTGATTTCAATTTGCTCAGCCAATTGATTGATTTTTTGCACATCACAATAAGAACTCTCCGCAATATTTTCTGACAGTTCTTCATAATATTCTTTGCTCGCAAACATTGATTTTTTTACTTTGTGGCATTTTCGAATATTTGCAATTGCTTTTTCAATAGTCACTAATTTTTGATTCAAAGTTGCAATTTCATTGTTTTTATCTTGCTTCTCAAAAATTTCTCTAAATTCTTCGTCTTCTACAATGTGTGACGTATCTTCGACTTGAAAAAAGCCAAGTTTTCTAAGTTTTTTCAAAATTTCTTCTTCTTTATCTTTGGTTCCTATTACCGTCACTTTATTCATTTTTGCAATTGACATTTCCTTTTATCATCCCTTTCTGTACTAATTTTCATTTTTCTTTTAAATTTTGATGATTTCATCAAAAATTTTATCCACAGCTTCTGATAAATTTCCATGTAAGGTTGCCTGTAATTTTCTTAACATTTCATTTGTTTGCGCTTGTATTTTTGCTTTTTTTTGCGCATTTGCTTCTGCCTTCTCCTTTTGCAAATCTTCTGCTTTTCTTTCCAATTGACCTTTGAAATAGACTCGATTTGCCTCTTTTGAATTTTCTGCTTTTTCTAAAATTGCTTTAGCTTCTTGCCTAGCAGATTCTTTTTTATTTTCTGCCTCCTTTTCTGCTTCTACAATTTTTTTGATACTCTCAAATTCCACCTTTTTCCACCCCTTTCAATCGATAGAATTGATACCGCAAAATAGAAATTTCTGTTTGCAACCTCTGATTTTTTCACTATTTTGAAGCATACACAAAATGATTGTACAAAAGTTTTTACTGAAAGTCAATATTTTTAGTAAATTTTTACAAATTTGTACTTTATTATCATTATACCACATATTTCGCGCTTTTGCAAGACTTTATTGCTATTTACGCAAAAATTAGGACACGGTGCGCCGTGTCCCTACTTATTCCCTTTCTACTCTCGAAATGTCCATGTTTTATCACTATTTCTACTTGCTTTAGCATTAGCTGGCAATTTTACCAATGGACGAATACCACACGTACCCACATCACTATAAGTACTGTCTCCAATGTATGGCGGATCCCAATAAACTATATTCACTACTCTATAATACAATCTTGAAGCCCATTCTGGTAGCCAATAACATGCTTTATTTTTATGTGGAAAATACAACTCATCTTTAGCTTCATGAATTTTTGATAAATTCACCCATTGTCCTGAGTAATTTGTTCCATAAGTTCCATTATAACTTGCCCAAAATTGTTCTGATGTTGGTCCTCCTATTGCTGTTGCCTTGTTAAAGCCACTGGCATAATTTGCCCAATTCTCTTCTGCTCTCATCCAGCCAATTAGCCCTTCTCTACTACTTCCCGCTCCTGCTACACTATACTGCTCATCTGTTATTACATCTGCTGTAATTTTCATTCCACTAATTGGTACGCATTCACTTGAAATCAAATAAACATTGGTTCCATCATTCAAAAATACTTTCCAATCCTCTACTCCATTTGCACTATACTTTACCTTATCTCCATAATTTGGTATCTGTACTTCTGTAGTTGCCACACCACGAATTTTCCAAACGCCATCTTGTTCCACTACTCTCGCATCTGCTGGCAATTTTACTAATGGACGAATACCAAATTTCGTACCAGTATAATTATGGCTATCAATTCTAGTATTTCCAGCAGGAACTGAATATATCTTGTTAGACTCTGACATATTGTTTGATGCTAACCACTGTCCATAGGTATCATTAAAACCAGTTGTATATGGAAAATACAATATATCATTATCCAATACCTGATTAAATAAATTAGAATCTTCTTTAGAATAATTTGTTCCATATTTGCCGTTATAACTTGCTAAAAATTGTTCTATTGTCGGACCTCCCGTTACAGTTGCTCCTTCACATCCTGTGGCATAATTGGACCAATTTGCTTCTGTTTTCATCCAATTTACCATTCCATCTCTGTTATTTCCATATATTGAATATCCACCAACACTATATATATCTGATGTAATCGTCATTCCGCTATTTGGCACATAATCACTTGCAATCAAATACACATTTTTTCCGTCATTCAAAAATATCTTCCAGTCCTCTACTCCATTAGCACTATATTGTATCTTATCTCCATAATTTTCTGGTGTAATTCGTTCTGTTGCTTTTTCCACTAAATCCCACGCATCACCTTTCCATGACATAACTGTGTTTGTTGGTAATTTTACAAGTGGACGAGTAGCATAGTTTGCATCTCCAGCTCCATTATTTCCTACAAAACCAAACCAATAAATAGCCTGCAAACCATTTGCATTACTTGAATTCGGTGTTGGTAACCAATATCCATGACAATTATTCAAACTACTTGTATGAGGAAAATATAATGAATTGCTATAACCTTCATGACTTGTTAAATCTTGATATTCCGCAGAATACTCCGTTCCATATTTACCATTATAACTTGCCCAAAATTGCTCTAATGTTGGTCCACCTGTTGCTGTTGCTCCAATATAGCCTCTTGCATATTCGCTCCAATAAAGATTCGTTGTCATCCAGTTTATGAGTCCATCTCGACTATTTCCTGTTACAACATAATCTCCACTTGTTGTAATTCCTTCTGCACAATCCAATCCACTATTTGGTACATAGTCACTTGCTATTAGGTATATATTGGTTCCATCATTCAAAAATACTTTCCAATCATTGATTCCATTTGCACTATAATTTACTTTGGTTCCATAATCAGATTCTGGCTTAATAACGTCAGTTCCAACACCTTTTTTAATTTCTTCCTGTTCTTCTCCGCCACCATTTGAATTACCTGTTCCAATAATCATTGGAGCTCCATTTGTATCTTTGCCTAGTTCCACAGTTCTATTCGTGTCATTGTCTGTGTAATAAAATTTTCCATCTGTATCAATCCAATATTTTCCATTCGATGTTTCAGCTGTTTTATTGGCATTTTGCTCGCATCTTTCCTTTATATAATCGTATAAATCTGTCGTTAAATCGCCTCCACCTAAGCAATCAATTAACATTTCTGCATTTGATAATTCTAGTGATTCTTTTACTTTCGCTTCATCATACGTATCCGCTGCCTTCGTCGCTCTTTCCATGATGCCATTGCTTCCTGCAATTAGATTTAGGCTGATACCCGCCAATATTAATAATACAATTATCGTTACAACCAGTGCAACTAAAGTAATTCCGGTTTCGATTTTTCATTTGTTCCCCCTCCTCTTTTCAACTAAGTTAACTATATTTTAGCATTAAAGCAAATCTTTTGTCAATCAACTCGCCTTATGTTACAAAAACTTAATATTACTGTTACATTTTTGTAATATTGGCAGAAAAAAGTCGCAATTATTGGCTCATAATTACGACTTTTTTTGTTATATTTCTAAATGATTTCCAAGGAATCCCGCTGCTGATTGTGCTACTTTGTATTCTACTTCGCTCATTTTTTGATTTGGTTCTTTCGAAAGTAAAATCACACTTCCAATGACATCTCCATCGGAAATAATTGGATAAATGACTTGCGAATTATAGATTCTTTCACGTCCCTCATTTTCCGTGATTGGTATGGCGATTTCGTCATTATCTTTGCTTTTAAAAACTTCTTTGTTTTCAATCACTTCTTCTAACTGTTTGCTTAAACCCTTTTCCAAAAAATCTTTTTTGGAACCGCCAGATACCGCAATGACTGTGTCTTTGTCTGTGATGCAAGTAATATGTCCTGTTGTTTTTGAAAGCGTTTCTGCATAACTACCTGCGAATTCTGAAAGCTCACCAATCGGAGAATACTTTTTCAAAATAATTTCCCCTTCTTTATCTGTAAAAATTTCTAGCGGATCGCCCTCTTTAATTCTGTGTACTTTACGAATTTCTTTGGGAATAACAACTCTACCTAAATCATCTATACGTCTTACAACACCCGTTGCTTTCATATTTTTTTCCTCCTTTATTTGTCATGTATAGTCTTATTATGACAAAATAGGAGATTTTTATACAAAATAAAAGAATTTTCTTTGATTAAAAGTTTTCTTCCTTTATAATATTCTTACTTCCCAAATAAGTCGCCATAAAATAAGCGCCATAAATCATTCCCATAACAACAACCGTCGCAATAACCGATGGTAACAAATCTTTGGTACTTGCCACGCCAGATAAAACGGACAACGCATATTGGATACCGAACACTGAATGAATCGTTGCTAAAATCAATGGCATCCCAAAGAAAATTCCAATTTGTCGAAACAACGCCATATGAATCATTTTTTCATCACAACCAATTTTTCTTAAAATTGTGTATCTCTGCTTATTATCCGAACTTTCTGTCAATTGCTTCAAAGCCAAAATCGCGGAGCTCGCAATCAAAAAGATAATTCCTAAATAAATTGCAATAAATGTAATCATCGTTGCTAATCCAACACTTGCTTCTATAATAGAAATTTTGCTCAATCCGTCTAATTGCAAACCTTTTTCATAAACATTATTTAAAATCGTAGACTCCTCTTTACCTGTAAAAATTTTCTCAATTTCTGCTTTTTCTTCCTCTGTAACAGCATTATAATTGGCTGCCAAAAAATACATTTCTGCCATTTCATCCGTTAAATTGCAACTATCTGGCACCAAAATAATGCCTGTATTTGTATGACTTGTTGACATCACAACAAATCCACTTTTGCATTCTTGATATTTGGCTATATATGTTTTTCCTGCAATTTCTAAAGGATAATTTCCGTCTTTCAAAACCTCATTTCGGATTTCTTCTTGCGAGTCAAAATCGCAAAGCATGACATATTCATTCTCCTTTAGCTCGTATTCTTGGTTTCCATACAATTTTGCAATCCTATTATAATCCGATATTTTAATGAGTTCTTCTGGGGTATTATACTGCAAATATGGAAATTTTGCTTTTATTTTTTCTATTTTTGCTCCAAAAAACTTCTCCCAAGTCAAATTTTTATCCGTATAAATCGGAATTTCTTCCACATCTTTTAGCAAATTCATATCAAATCCATTGCTTTCTAAAGTATGTTGTATCGACACTCTAGAATCCTGTCTTTGCGCTTCTGTGTAAATTATTTCTTTGCCAGAACGATTTGTTGTTTTTTCTGGCAAATACGCTGTTTTATACAAATTCAAATCTACTGGCGTCATTTCTAGCAAATCTCGTTGCATCGTATTTCGCAAAGCAAGCGAGGAAGACAAAATAGTCATCGTCATAAAAAGCATCAAACAAATGACACTCATGCTCACAATAGTTGTGTTAATTTTGTTATTGATTTGTCGCAAAACAAACATGTTAGTATCTTTTAAATACGTCTTTTTCATGGATTGCACAATTCGCAAAATAAAGCCTGAAAGCGACCAAAACACAAGTACTGTTCCAACAATTCCCATCAAAATGACTTGTAAAATTTTGTCACCTGAATTCAAATTATGCGCATCTATCGTTACTTTCCAATAGGCAAATCCTAACAAAATTGTTGCACCCAAAAATACCAAAATAGACAAAACTGGATTTTTCATTTTGATTTTTTCATTTTTCTTGGCGCTATTTAATAAATTGATTAATTTGTAACGCGAAATCGTAAAAGTATTAAATACCATAACTGCCACATACATAATCGCAAAATAAACACATGTTTTTACGCAAGCTGTTTTGGAAAAAACAAATTCAAATTTGCTCATATCCGCCTCAAATAATTTCGAAACAAAAATCGACATAAATTGAGAAGCAAAAATTCCAATCACCAAACCAATCACAAGCGAAATCATGCCAACAAAAATCGTTTCTAATAAAATAATTTTCGAAATTTGTCTTTTGCCCATTCCCAAAGTCATATAAATTCCAAATTCTCGTTTGCGCCTATTAATCAGGAAGTTGTTGGCATACACAATCAGCAATCCTAAAATCACAGCGACAAATACGGAAACATACGCAAGCATTTCAATCATTAACTGAATGATTTGTCTTTGTGAAGTGGATACTTTTAACATCGCTTCTTGGCTATCTAGCGAGTTGAACATGTAGAAAATCGCCACACCTAACACTAATGTTAAAAAATAAATGCCGTAATCTTTGATGCTTTTTTTCATATTTTTGAAAGACAATTTAAATAACATCGTTCAAATCACCTCCAAGCAATGTTTGCACCTCAATGATTTTCTCGAAAAATTGCTTTCTTGTGTCAATTCCTTTGACTAATTCATTAAATATTTTTCCATCCTTAATGAAAATAATTCGTTCTGCATAACTTGCTGTAAAAGCATCGTGCGTTACCATCAAAATCGTGCTTCCCAATTTCTGATTTAAGCTTTCAAAACTTTCTAATAATTGCCTTGCTGCCTTGGAATCCAATGCACCTGTTGGCTCATCTGCCAAAATCATTTTTGGATTTGTGATAATCGCTCTACATGACGCAATTCTTTGCTTTTGCCCGCCAGATACTTGGTACGGATATTTATTCAAAATGCTTGTAATGCCAAGTTTTTCTGCCACATTTTTTACTTTTGCATCAATTTCATTTTCTGGAACTCTTTGAATAGTCAACGCTAATGCAATGTTTTCGTAAGCAGTTAATGTATCCAACAAATTAAAATCCTGAAAAATAAAGCCCAGTTCTTCTCTTCTAAATTTATTTAATTGATTGCCTTTTAGCTTTGTAATGTCTTGCTGGTTGATGATAATATGACCTGCTGTTACGCGGTCTATGGTAGAAAGGCAATTCAATAACGTCGTCTTTCCGCGAACCGACTGGCTCCCATGATTCCCACAAATTCGCCTTTTTCCACTTCAAAACTAATATTGTCAATCGCCTTCGTCAAATTTGATTTGTTTCCATAATATTTTTCAATATTTTTTACTTGTAAAATCTTTTCCATAAAAAATCTCCTTTCAAGCAAAAGTATAACACTCTTCTCAACCTCTTGCCATCGATTTGAATTACAAAAACCTTACATTTTTGTAAGATTGACAAAAAAAGCTAAATATCATGATAACTCCCTTTCGGAAACACAAGCCTTATCTGCGTTCCTTCACCTTGCACTGAATCCAACTCAATCCCCATTCCCAATTTATCACACAACTTTTTACATAAATACAATCCAATTCCCGTGGATTTTTTATTTGCCGTTCTGCCATTCGTCCCTGTAAAACCTTTTTCAAAAACGCGCACAACTTCCCCCTTTAGAATACCAATTCCATTATCTTTTAACTCAAAAATAACACTTTCTTTCCCCGCTTTTGCAAACATCTCCATCTCCAAATCAACATTGGATTTCTGATACTTACAACTATTTTGCAAAATCTGACTCAAAATAAACACAATCCACTTACTGTCCGTATTCACCGTCATATCCAAATCATGCAAATTCATTTTTGCATTTTCTTGCCTCAATCGATTTTTATTTTTCTTAATCGCCTCATTCACAATCTCCTGCAAACTGCATTTTCGAATCAAATAATCCTTTTCCACCGTATTACTTCTCGCATAAAACAAAGCCTGCTCCGTGTAATCCGCTATTTTATCCAACTCCTCTTCAATGCTTTTCATCACACCTGTCTTGTGATTTTCAATCACCATCTTACTCGCCGCAATCGGCGTTTTGATTTCATGAATCCACAATTCAATATATTCCTTATAATCCTCCTGCAAATGCTTATATTCATTCACATGCTCCAACATGGACTTTCCCGTTTCCTGCAACGTTTCTTTTAACAATTTTCCTTCCATAAAATGTGGCGTACGGATAATTTCTGGCAACAAATATTTGCCATCTAATTCCTCCAGCTTTTGTTGCAAATCATGATAAAAATTCGCCTTTCTTTGATATTCTATAAACAACGCCACCATCAATAATAACAGTGGCATCAAGCCAATATAGAGCCTCATGCCCCACTCCATTTGATACGCCAACAACAAAATTTCAATACTTACCACACCAAACAAACTCAAACTGATTAAAATTATTTTATCTTTCAAAAAATTGGTTCCATTCATTTCAATCGATACCCTTGTCCTCTCCTTGTTTCAATTTTGTCTACAATGCCTAATTCGTCTAACTTTGTTCGCAACCTTTTCACATTGACATTCAATGTATTATCATCAATAAAATTCTCGCTTTCCCACAAATAATCCATCATTTCATCTCGCGAAACCACTTGTGCTTTATGAATCACCAAAAAATATAAAATATTATATTCATTTTTCGTCAATTCCACTTTCTGCTCATCCTTTTCAATCTCCCTACTCGCCAAATTTAGCACAAACTCTTTGCAATCGATTTTATCCGGATTAACGCCAGCATTCTGATTTCTTTTCAACAGTCCAGCAATTTTAGCAAGCAAAATTTGGATGTTATATGGCTTGGTAACATATTGGTCAGCCCCATAATTCAAGCTAATCAACTCGTCAATCTCACTATCTCTACTCGTCACCATAATAATGGGCACATTGGACAATTTTCTCACTTCTTTGCAAATATACTCTCCATCCGTATTCGGCAAATTAATATCCAGCAAAATCAAATCCGCTTTTCGCTCAATGATATCGTCCACACAATGCTCAAATTGCTTCAAACTCTCACAATCAAACCCATTTCGAATCAAAAAAGTCTCCAATTCATCTCTCAATTTCTCATCATCTTCCACAATCAATATTTTCTGCATCTCAAACCTCCCACAACATTATAACACATTTCTTTGCATTTGAACCTTACATTTTTGTCATTTTTCTGCTAAAAATAAAGCACTAGAAATTTTTGAAAATTTTTTGAAAAATTTTTCAAAAAAGTATTGACAAAAACGGAAAAATCAAGTAAAATATTACTTGTCAGTTGGTTGACACGGTCGCTTAGCTCAGCTGGGAGAGCATCTGCCTTACAAGCAGAGGGTCATAGGTTCGATCCCTATAGCGACCACCATTTTTATGTATGGCATAATCATACATTATTTGGCCTGGTAGTTCAGTTGGTTAGAATGCCGCCCTGTCACGGCGGAGGTCGACGGTTCGAGTCCGTTCCAGGTCGCCAAAATATCTAGTTCAATCACTAGATATTTTTTATAAGGCTTCATAGCTCAGTTGGTAGAGCAGAGGACTGAAAATCCTTGTGTCACTGGTTCGATTCCAGTTGAAGCCACCACAAAAAGTAGAGTTAGAAAACTCTACTTTTTTTATTGTAGACAATTACTAGTCGCCTCTTCAGTTCACAACCACATCACGTTTCAGCAATTCATTTTTCACTACACCTAGTCCCACAAAATTTTGTGATTGATAAATTCGATAAATGCCGTCTTCCCTATGCATCGTCAGCATCACGCCATTCAAAAATAATTGCAATTTTCGCTCATTCAAATCAATTTTAGGATACTTTTCACATATTTTTTCCACACTAATGATTTGTTTTTCTGTCAAATTTTCTACTGTGACTGCATATTTTAGCAAAAATTGATTCACTGCCGTTCTTTGTAAATTTTTCATATAGCCACAAGTCCCCATTTTTTCCGCAATATCTTCGCATAACACGCGGATATAGGTTCCCTTCGAGCAGGAAACTCCAAACGAAATTTGTTTTTCGTCTTGATTTATTTGGAGCAATTGCATCGCATAAATTTCGATATTTCTTGCTGGAATTTCAATCTCTTCCCCTGCTCTCGCATATTCGTACAATTTTTTCCCATTGATTTTAATTGCCGAATATTTGGGCGGAATTTGCATTTGTTTGCCTTCAAAGGACTTAAGTACTTCTGCTACTGTTTTCTCCTCTAAAACGCCAACCTCGCTCGTTTGAATAACCTCTCCTTCGTCATCTCCTGTATCTTTTTTCTGTCCTAATCCAATGGTGGCAATATAGGTTTTATTATGCTCCACCAAGTATTTCGAAAGTTTGGTGGCATCGCCAATCAAAACTGGTAACACGCCAGTTGCCAAAGGGTCCAATGTGCCAATATGTCCCGCTTTTTTGACCTGCAAAATTCGTTTCACTTTTGAAACCACATCCTGCGAAGTCCAACCTTTTTCTTTATTAATAATTACAATTCCTGATTTCATTCTAACTCCTTATGATATCAAAAGAGGACTTCACGCATAATTAGCCGCGAAATCCTCCCTCTGTTAATGGCGTAAACCTAGGCTAATTTCTTTCTTTTTTTAGCCTTAGCTTTTGCACGCCTTTGCTTTTCAGCCCGCCGCTGTGCGCGCTGCACATCAGCTTTTCTGTTCCTATCCATGCTGTGTCTACCTCCTAATAAATGATATCTTTATTGTACCACAGTTTCCATAAAATTGCAAGCCTTATTTCAATCTTTTTTCAATTTCTTTGACTAACGCGCGTTTTGCTTCTTCTAAATTTAAGGTTGTGCTGGCTCCAGCAGCACGAATATGTCCGCCTCCGCCAAATACCATACACACTTCTGCAACATTCACATAATCATTCGAACGAAGCGAAATCTTATAATCCTTTTCCTGTTCACGTAGGAAAATAGAAACTTCTACTCCCTTAATATTTCTACCGATTTCCACAATGCCTTCATGGTCGCCATCCTTTAGTCCCAAGTTTTTCTCATCTTCTAACTGAATATATGTAAAACTAATTTTGCCGTCTGCCAAAAACTCCATTCGCTCCATCGCCACTTTTTGAATTTCAAATCGAGTTCTTGTAATTTCCATCAAACTCTTTTTGTAAATTTTTGACAAATTAATTCCCATCTCCAGCGCGCGTCCTGCTATTTCAAAAGTTTCCACTGACGTACCAGAATTTTTGAAACCACCCGTATCGGTAATGATTCCCGTCAAAAAGCAAGTCATTGCGTCTTTGGAAATTTCAACTTCCAGATAATCCAAACTTTCCACTAATATCTGACAACAGGCAGGTGCCACATGATTGACTACATTATAATCGGCAAACATCGAATTATTCATGTGATGGTCAAACTGAGCCGTCACTTCTGCTGATTCAAAATAAGGAATCAAATCTTTATGAACTCTTTTGATATCCGGGCAATCCACCACAATTCCCATATCAAATTTTTCTCTGCTTGGTGTTTCTTTTATGGTTTCAAAACCAGGCAAAAACGTAAAAGATTCTGGCACTTTCTTCATCAAAACTTCTACCTCTTTCCCCATCTCCGTGAAAATATGGTATAGCCCTAAGCTACTTCCAATCGCATCCCCATCTGGCCCTTCATGCGCCATAATGCAAATTGTCTGCACTTTTTTTACTTCTTTCAAAATCTCGTCTAAGGTCATTTTTCAATCCTTTCTACTCTTCATTTTTATTCTCTTGTACTGGTTTTATGATTTCTTTTAAAATATTATCAATTCTGTCACCATATTCAATACTTTCATCAAACTCAAAAATGAGCTCTGGCGTATTTTTCAAATTGACTTTTTTGGCAATTTCAGTACGAACAAAACCACTGGATTTTTTGAGCGCCTTTAGGGCGTCCTTTTTATTTCCAACGTTAATCATACTAACATACACCCTAGCATATTTAAAATCTGAGCTTGTATCCACTGACGTTACTGAAATTAAACCCTTCTTCAAATTGGTATTATTCATTTTGGTCGTAATAATCGTACCAATTTCACGCTTTAATTCCTCATTTACCTTTTGCATTCGATTGTTTCCTGCCATCATTCTCTCCTTTTATTTTGTCCCAACCTTATATTATACCATATTTATGTCAATTTGTCAAGTTGCAAATATTTTCAAAATATGATATAATGAAAGGTTAGGGGTTATCTCAAATCTATTTTCTGGGCACAGTACCCTGTGCCCCTACTCGCGCGATTAACGCGCGGGCACCAACCAGATGCACAGCAACCAATCTGGCAAACCTTGTCCCTCTGACCGAAGAGCAGGTTTCAAAAGGGCGGCGCCCTTTTGTGGGGTTCTTAGGGGCAAAGCCCTTAAGAAAACATTTTTATCTTTTTACCTCTTCCATGATGTAAACCTCTAATTGATCGCCTTCCGCTAAATCGTTGTAATTTTCAATTTGCAAACCGCATTCGTATCCTTTGTCGACTTCTTTGACGTCATCTTTGAAACGTTTTAGCGAAATCAATTTTCCGTCATGGATGACGATATTGTCGCGGATAACGCGGATTCCTGCATTTCTGCTAACTTTTCCAGAAAGCACATAACATCCTGCAATGGTTCCGACACTCGAAACTTTGAAAATTTGTCTAATTTCCGCATTTCCAATCACAACTTCTTTGTAGATTGGGTCAAGCAAGCCTTTCATGGCTGCTTCTACGTCATTAATCGCATCGTAGATGACAGAATAGGTCTTAATTTCCACTTCTTCTTTATCGGCAATGCTTTTCGCAATTGGCTCTGGGCGCACATTAAACGCAATAATAATCGCATTGGAAACTTGCGCCAAGGTCACATCGGTTTCGGTTACGCCACCAACGCTGTTGTGAATGACTTTTACTTTGACTTCATCATTTGACAACTTCTCCAATGACTGTTTCAACGCTTCTACCGAGCCTTGCACATCTGCTTTTACAATCAAATTCAATTGTTTCAAGTTTTCACTTTCGATTTTGTTGAACAAATCATCCAATGTCACAACACTTGATTTGGCAATCGACTTTTGTCTTTCTTCATATTTTCTCTTTTCAATCAAATGCTTTGCCGTTTTCTCGTCTTTGACTTCGTAGAACGTGTCACCTGTTTCTGGAACCGAATGCAAACCTGTGATTTCCACTGGGGTTGATGGTCCAGCAAATTTCACGCTCTTGCCTTTTGCATTTTTCATGGTACGAATTCTACCAATCGAAGAACCAACAATAATCGTATCTCCGACATCTAGCTGACCTCTTTGTACCAACATCGTAGCAACTGGTCCACGTGCTTTATCCAATTTTGCTTCAATAATCGTTCCTTTAGCTTGTTTATTTGGATTTGCTTTTAATTCCAAAACATCCGCTTCTAGCAATACCATTTCCAACAAATTGTCGATTCCAATGTTTTGCTTTGCCGAAATCGGAACAAAAATCGTGTCTCCGCCCCATTCTTCAGAAACCAATTCATATTGCATCAATTCTTGTTTTACTTTGTCGATATTGGCATCTGGCAAATCAATTTTGTTGACAGCCACAATGATTGGAATTTCAGCAGCTTTGGCGTGATTGATAGCTTCCACGGTTTGTGGCATAACGCCATCATTGGCTGCAACGACCAAAATCGCAATATCTGTAATCATCGCACCTCTTGCACGCATGGATGTAAACGCCTCATGACCTGGAGTATCCAAAAAGGTAATTTGTCTGCCATTAATTTCCACTTGGTATGCACCAATATGTTGTGTAATTCCACCAGATTCGCCTTCAATGACATTGGTTTTACGAATAGCATCCAAAAGTGACGTTTTACCATGGTCAACGTGACCCATTACGACAATTACTGGTGGGCGTGGTTTCAAATCTTCTTCTGCATCTTCTGTTTCGTCAATCAAAATATCCTCGTCTGTAACAATATTTTTCTTAATGGCATTAATGCCGAATTCCTCTGCAATCAAAAATGCTGTATCAAAATCAATGTTATCATTAATCGTCGCCATAACGCCTAGGCTTAGCAATTTTTTGATGACTTCGCTACTTGTGATTTTCATCTCAATCGCCAAATCTTTGACAGTAATATTTTCTGGAATCGTAATTTCCGTCAATTTGAAGATTTTTTGTTTATTGCGATTTTCTTGCTTGCCCGTTTTCTTTCTGCCACGTTTGCCACGTTCTGTGCTCAAATCATAATAATCCAGCATTTCACCTGCATCAAACATGTTGGAAAGTCCACTTTGCTTTTTCAAGTTATTCAACTTGCCTGAATTGAAATCACTTTCCCCATTTTTACGACTTTTTCTTGGTTGTTTTTGGTCATTCATTTTTTGATTTTGTTTCATTCTGTCTCTGTTTTTATTGTTGTTATTATTGTAATCTCTGACATTTTCTTTCTCCGGAATATCCATTTCCATGATGTTTTTGATTTTTTTGTCAATTCTTCTATCATCCATTCCTTGGTTTGGACGTCTTTGGAAACTGCCATTTCGATTATCACGTCTTTGATTATTATTATTTCCATTATTGTAATTATTATGATAATTATTATTTCGGTTGTCGCCATTGCGGTTAAAGTTATTGCCTCGGTTGTTGTTATAATGATTGTTGTAATTTCCATTTCTGTTGTTATAACCATTGCGGTTATCGCCATTACGGTTAAAATTATTATTATTTCGGTTATTATAATTATTGCGCGTATCATTATTACGATTATAGTTGTTATTTCGATTATAATTTCCGCCTCTGTTATTATAATTATTGCGCTCTGAAACCTTCTTTTCCACAGTTTGACTCTCTGGAGCCTTTTTCTCTTCTTTCATAACAACTGGCTCTTTAACTTCTTCCTTAACTTCCTTTACTTCTACTTTTTCCTCTTGGGGTTCTGCTACCACTTCGGCTTTCTCCTCTTTTTTGCCAATACCAAATAATTCATTCATCGTCATTGGCTTGGTTGGCTTATTTCGATAAACGATATTATAATCCTTATTTCGATTTTGGTTCACAAACCCAACATCATTTTTTCTGGCTTGCTCCTCTTTTTTCTTTCTTTCCGCCTCTTTTTGCTTCTGCTCATCTTCATTAATAATAATTTCTCTTCGAATAATCACTGGCGTTTCTGGCTCTTTTTTCGCCTTTTTACTTTCATTATTCGAACTTAACTTCTCTGGCTTTTTCGCACTTTCCCCTTTTAATGCCTTTTTCAACATCTTACCTTCTTCCTCCGAAATACTACTCAAATGACTTTTTACAACAATGCCATTATTTGTTGCAATCTCCATTAGTTTCTTACTTTCCACATCCAATTCTTTTGCTAATTCATAAATTTTAATTTTGCCCAAAAACTTCACCCCCACAAATTTTCTTTATACCTTCTGAAATATTTTTATCTTTGATACCAATAATGGCTCGATTCTCTTTTCCAATCGCCCTACTATTATCCACTATTTTTCCCATGACTATCACTTGTACTTTTTTCTTTTCCGCCAAATAACGTACCTGCTGGATTGTTTTTTCCGATGCATCTTCTGCCACAATCAACAATCTCACTTTATTTCTTTTCAAATCATCACAAACGGCATCCATGCCGGAAACAATTTTTCCACTTCTCGCACACAGTCCCATTAGACCATAAATTTTATTGTTCAACAATCGCACCTCTCAAATTTTCATAAACTTCTGGACTGATTTGTCCTTCCAAAACGCGTTCTAAACGTTTTGATTTCATCACTTTATCCAAACACTTCACATCTTTACATATATATGCGCCTCTGCCACTTTTTTTGCCAGATAAATCAATCTCTATCATACCCTCTTTTGGTTTCACGATTCGGATTAACTCGCTTTTTTCGCGCGCTTCATTGCAGCCCATGCAACGTCTGGTTGGCTTTTTTTTATTCATCTTGGCTTTCTTCCTCTCCTGCATCTTTCGTTTCTTCTGCTTGGTTCATCAAAATTTCTCGCATTTGAGATTCAGATTTAATATCAATCTTCCAATTCGTCAATTTAGCAGCCAATCTTGCATTCTGTCCTGCCTTACCAATCGCAAGTGAAAGCTGGTCATCTGGCACAACCACTTGTGCAAATTTTTCCTCATCTCTTACATCCACTGCCATCACCTGTGCTGGAAGCAATGCTGCTGCGATAAAAATAGCTGGGTCCTCGTTCCATTCAATCACATCAATTTTTTCGCCATTCAACTCATTGATAATGTTTTGAATACGAATTCCCTTTTGCCCAACGCATGAACCAACTGGGTCAATATCTGGATTTTTCGAATACACTGCCACTTTACTTCTCGAACCAGCATCCCTCGAAACACTCTTAATCTCAATCAAACCTTCATAAATTTCAGGAATTTCAAACTCAAACAATTTTCTCACAAAATCTGGATGACTTCTCGAAACAATCACCTGCGGATTTCCTTTTGCGCCTCTTTCAACATCCACCACATAACCACGCACTTTATCATTCACGCGATAATGTTCTGTTGGAATTTGTTCTTTCATCGGCATCACACCTTCTAGTTTTCCCAAATCCATGACCACAATGCCGCCATCTGCTTTTTGGATTAAGCCAGTTACAATTTCGCCCTTTTTGTCATTAAATTCCGTAAAAACCATATTACGTTCCACTTCTCTGATTTTTTGAACTACCACTTGCTTTGCCGTTTGTGCAGCAATTCTTCCAAAATCCTTTGGCAAAATTTCAAGATTGACCACATCACCAACATTGTAAACTGGGTCAATTTTTCTCGCTGACTCCAAATCAATTTCCAACAATGGGTCTTCTAAAACTTCCACTACATCGCGAATCGAATAAATATGAATTTCACCAGTTGTATCATCAATCGTTACTTTTACATTATCGACTGTATCAAATTCTCTTTTATACGCTGTCACCAAAGCAGCCTCCAAAGACTCAATTAAGTATGCTTTGCTGATTCCTCTTTCTTTTTCCAACTCATCCATCGCTTTGATGAATTCCTTCATATCAATATTCTTCATTTTACACACCTTTCCTTTCTAAAACACATGACCTACTTTTTTGGCAGTCGCCACATTTTTTCGTTCCATTGTGACGATTTCTCCCTCTATTTCTAAAACTAAATTTTCTTCATCAAAAGACTTTAACAAGCCAACAAATTCCTTCTTTTTGTCGATTGATTTGAATAACTTCACTTTTATTTCATGTCCCATTTGCCTTTCATAATGCCAATCTTTTCGCAAAATACGCTCAATCCCAGGCGACGAAACCTCCAAAAAATAACTTTCTTTTATCTCATTCATTTTATCCAAAGGCTCATCAATCGCTCCATTTACTTTTTCGCAATCCTCTAGCGAGATTCCTTTTAGTGCATCAATCGTGATACGCAAATAATAATCTTTGCCTTCTTTGCCATATTGCACATCATACAACTCATATCCCAAATCCTGCACAATGGGCTCTACAATCGATTCCACGGTATTTTCTATTGAATGATTACTCAAATCAAATCTTCCTCCTTTTTATTTTCATAAGTAAAGAGTGGGAAAATTCCCACTCCTTTAGTTTATCATCAATTGTAATACTATTATATACCTAAAATCTGGAAAATGCAAGCTTTTTTCGAAAAAAAGTTCAATTTATCCAAAAAATCCTCGTTTCTTAACGGCTGGTTGCTCATTCATCGTTTTGGCAAGTTCTACCATTAGCTTTCTTTGCTCCGCCGTTAATTTCTTTGGAATTTGCACATTGACAGTAAATACAAAATCGCCTCTCCAGTTGCCATTTACGCTCTTAAATCCTTTATTCTTAATGATAAATCGCGTTCCCGTCTGCGTTCCTTCTGGAATTTTGTATTTTTCTTTGCTACCATCTACCATGGGAATTTCCAACTCGGTTCCCAGCGTCGCACCAGTTACCGTAATCGGAATCTCGCAAAGCACGTGCTCACCTTGTCTTGTATAAATACTATGTTTTTTCAAATGCACCACAATATATAAATTGCCATTTGGTCCACCATTAGCGCCTGGCTCGCCTTCTCCTTTAAGCACAACAGATTGCCCTTCGTCTACACCAGCCGGAATTTTCACCTTAATTTTCACCGACTTTTTATTAATTCCCTTTCCATGACAGGTTTGGCAAGGATTTTTGATGACTTTTCCTGTACCGCCACAAACATTACAAACTTTTTGTGTAGACATTTGTCCAAATGGTGTTGTAACAACTTGTTTAATTTTTCCTTTTCCACCACAAACAGAGCAAGTTTCAGGAGAACTTCCTTTTTGCGCACCAGTACCATTGCACGCCTGACAAGTTTCATTTCGATTTAAGGTAATTTCTTTTTCCACTCCCAAATAGGCCTCTTCAAACGTAATATTCAAATTGACACGCAAATCAGCACCTTTTCGTGGACCATTACTATTTCGTGAACGTGTTGAACTTCCTCCTCCAAAAAAAGAAGAAAAAATATCGCCCAAATCGCCAAAGTCACCGAAATCACTGAAACCTCCAAATCCGTCAAAACCAGAGCCATACGAATAATAGCCACCGCCTTGACCTCCACCATATTGCGGTCCATCAAAGCCAAATTGGTCATACATTTGACGTTTTTGCTTGTCTGACAACGTTTCGTACGCCTCATTGATTTCCTTAAATTTCTTTTCTGCTTCTTCTTTGTTATCTGGGTTCGCGTCAGGATGATATTGTTTTGCCAATTTTCGATAGGCTTTTTTCAATTCATCATCTGTCGCATTTTTATTCACACCTAACACTTCATAATAATCTCTTTTATTTGCCATTATTTCTCCTCTTTTCAATAATTTGTAGAGGTCAATGCCCACATTGACCCTAACACAATTTACCATTTGTTATTTTGGGTCGATGTGGGCATCGTCCCCTACATTTAATGAACAATTACTTTTCGATTTTCCAAAAATTTCGTTAAATCTTTTATAGCTTGAAAATCTAAATCACTTATATTTTCCGGTAAATTATTTAACTCAAACCATTTTAATTCTAGCACTTCATCTTCATCTATTTTTAAAATTCCTTCATATTTTTGTACCAAAAATGCAATCCAAACCACATAAACTTTATCTTGATTTGGATATTCGTGATACGTTTTTTCGCCAGAATAAATCCCCAATAATTTAGGTTCAATTGGTTTAATATTAATTTCTTCCTTCAATTCTCGCTCTAATGTTTGTAAATATGTTTCGCCAAGTTCCATGCAACCACCGTGGCATGCCCATTTTCCATCATCTTCTCTTTTTTGCAATAAAATTTTTCCATTTTGATAGATGATTGCTCCCACAGCTGGCATAAAAACAACATCGTGCCCCACTTTCTTTCGAATATCTTTGATATAATTTGCCATAAATTTTACCTCATTTTATCTTTTCCATCCTTACATATATATACAATTCATCATACATATATGTAAAAACAGATGCCTAACCTTTCATTATATCATATTTTCCAGATTATGTCAAATTGACTTTTTTCTTAAAATGTGGTATAATATATGTAGGGGCGACCATTGGTCGTCCATTTTTCATTTATTTGATTTTACGTATTTTCGGACGGAAAATGGTACGCCTCTTCATATTTTCCGGGTAACACGGGCACGGTGCCCCGTGCCCCTACCATTATGTTTTCTGTCATGGGCGGGCGATTGATAATCGCCCCTACATTTATTTGTCCATTATTCATACCTATGAGGGTCGGTCAAGACCGCCCCCTACATTTTATTCTTTGTTTTCATTGTCTTCTACTTCATAATCTGCGTCTACGACGTTGTCGCCTTCGGCTGATGTGTCTGCCCCACCTGTTTGACCAGCTCCTGCTGCTGCATTTGCTGCCCCTGCTTGTGAATACAATTTTTCGGATAGTTCGTAGAATACTTTTGTTAATTTATCCGTTGCCTCTTTGATTGTTTCAACATTGTTTGTTTCTAAGGCTTTTTTGGTATTTTCAATTTCTGTTTCTACTTTTGCTTTTTCTTCGCCACTGATTTTGTCGCCTAATTCTTCTAATGTTTTTTCGCTGTTATACACTAAGCTTTCTGCATTATTTTTTACTTCGATTTCTTCTTTTCTCTTTTTGTCTTCTGCTGCATGCGCCTCTGCATCTTTAATCGCATCATTAATGTCATCTTCTGACAAGTTGGTACTAGCCGTAATGACAACTTTTTGCTCGTTTCCTGTTCCTTGGTCTTTGGCAGAAACGTGTACAATTCCGTTAGCATCAATATCAAATGTTACTTCGATTTGTGGCACACCTCTCGGTGCTGCTGGAATTCCTGTTAGTTGGAATCTTCCAAGTGTCTTGTTGTACGCAGCCATTTCTCTTTCCCCTTGCAAAACGTGAACTTCAACCGATGTTTGACCATCTCCTGCTGTTGAGAAAATTTGAGATTTTTTGGTTGGAATGGTTGTATTTCTTTCGATTAATTTTGTAAACACACCACCATATGTTTCAATTCCTAATGATAATGGCGTTACATCCAACAATACTAAATCTTTGACATCGCCTGACAATACACCACCTTGAATACCTGCACCAATCGCAACGCATTCATCTGGGTTAATTCCTTTGTCAGCTTCTTTTCCTGTGATTCTTTTGACCACTTCTTGCACAGCTGGAACCCTTGTAGAACCGCCAACTAATAAAACTTTATGCAAGTCGCTCGCGCTAATTCCCGCATCTTTTAAGGCTTGGTTCACTGGCTCTGCAGTTGCTTCTACCAAATCATGAATTAATTCTTCGAATTTTGCTCTTGTCAATGTAATATCTAAGTGTTTTGGTCCTGCAGAATCTGCTGTAATAAATGGCAAGTTGATTTGTGTTTGTTGTACTCCTGACAATTCAATTTTTGCCTTTTCAGCAGCTTCTTTTAGACGTTGCATTGCCATTTTATCAGATTTTAAATCAATGCCATTTGATTTTTTGAATTCTGCTACTAAGTATTCAATAATCGCATCATCAAAATCATCTCCACCTAAGTGTGTGTTACCATTTGTAGATAATACTTCAAAAACACCATCTCCGATTTCAAGAATCGAAACATCAAATGTTCCACCACCTAAATCGTAAATCATAATTTTTTGATCTTGTGCTTCTTTATCCATTCCATAAGCAAGTGCTGCTGCTGTTGGCTCGTTGATAATTCTTAGAACTTCCAAACCTGCAATTCTACCAGCATCTTTTGTTGCTTGTCTTTCACTATCGCTAAAATAAGCTGGAACAGTAATAACAGCCTGTGTCACTTTTGTTCCTAAATAGTTTTCGGCATCTGTTTTCAATTTTTGCAAAATCATAGCTGAAATTTCTTGTGGTGAAAATTCGTCTCCCTCGATTTTTACTTTTTCGCTGGTTCCCATTTTTCTTTTAATAGAAATAACGGTATTTTCTGGATTTGTAACAGCTTGACGTTTTGCAATTTGTCCTACCAATCTTTCACCATTTTTTGAAAATGCAACAACCGATGGTGTTGTTCGATTTCCTTCACTATTTGGGATAACAACTGGATCCCCACCTTCCATAACAGAAACACATGAATTTGTTGTTCCCAAGTCAATTCCTATAATTTTTCCCATGTTTAAAACCTCCTAAAATAAATTATTTTTCTTTTTTTGTTTTGTCTTTAGCATAATAAATATTTATAATAATTTTAAATTATTAACAAATTCGTAGGAGCGACCATTGGTCGTCCGTTTTTCATTTATCTTATTTATCCATCTCTGGACGTGCAATGCACGCCCCTAAATTAATCCTAATATGATTCGATTTTGAGTCGATGTGGGCATCGACCCCTACATTAATTGGCGACAACCACCAACGCGTGGCGTACAACCTTATTTCCAATTTGGTAACCTTTTCTGTATTCTTCTACAATTTCTTGTTCGCCTTTTGTGGTATCATCAATATGGCTAACTGCCTCGTGCAATTCTGGGTCAAAGCGTTTGCCGACTGTTTCAATTTCTTTTAAGCCAAATTTTTCAAGTTCTCCTGCAAATTGCTTTACCACCATGCCTACACCATCTTGATAATCTTTGTCTTCTGTTTTGGCTGTTGCTGCTTTTTCCAAATTATCCATAATTGGCAACATTTTCAAAATTACTTCACCAGTAATCATATTAAATAATGTTTCTCTTTCTTTCAAACTTCGTTTTTTGAAATTCTCAAATTCTGCCAATAATCTTTTGTATCTGTCTTCTAACTCTTCCATTTCGCTTTTTGGCGCCGTTTCATTTTCCACTTCTACATTGCCTTCTAAAATTACTTCCTCTTTTTCTTCCTTTCCTTCTTCCACTTTAAAACCTCCTTTTTAAATTTTATTTTTTATTAATGCCATAATGAAAAACGTTTTGTAATTGGATCAATTACTTCTTTTTCACCAAAAGCAGCTACACAAAAGTATTCCATGTCTTCTTCTGAAGTTTCTTCTGTTTTGATAAGTTGTTCTTTGTAAGTATCACCTGTCATCGTTACCGTAAAATCTGTATAATGGATCGCATTTTCCATAAATTTTCTTCTTGCTTTTTTTAATTCATTATTACTTCCACGAAGTACAATAAGGGATAGACCAGAAATACTATTATGCATTACTCCATCTTTACCTGGAAAATCGATAAAACTCATTTTTTCACGAAGTTCCTCTGGAGCTAATGCAACAAGTCCTGCACACGAATGTGCCACAGCATTAAATGCACGCCCTGCCTCAAGATTTTTATTTACAATTACAACAAATTTATGTGTATCTGAATATACCATTTTCTTTTCCTCCTTAAATTTTTCCATTTTTAAAATCTTCATTCAATTTTTTACTAATATACTTCATCACCGAAATGACTTTCGAATAATCCATTCTGGTGGGACCGATGATTCCGATGGTTCCAATATCTTTGTCTTCGAGCAAATGGTTAAATGTGACAATACTGAAATTTTTGAGTTCTTCATGCTCTGTTTCTGAGCCAATATACACATTGATATCCTCTGCAATTCCTGTATTTAAAATATCTGCTACTAAATCTTTGGCGTCTAGCACATTAAGAAAATCCTTTGCCACATCTACTTTTTTGAATTCCGGCATATTCGTAACTTTGCCAGCGCCTTCCAAATAAACTTGCTGTTTAGACGTTTCTAATAACTTATTGATTTCATCAATGATTTTTTGAATCACATTAATTCCCGTTTTTACCTCAGCCATGATAAAATCTTCAATTGGTCCATCCAGTTTTTCCAACGGCTTGCCAACTAATTTATTTTTGAAAATATACGTCAAATCGTCTACTTGTGTCTGTTCCAAATCTTCGTCAAATTTGATAATCGATTCTCGAATGATACCCGAATCTGTCAAAATGACAGCCATTAAAACACGACTTCCGAAGGAGCACAAATTTGATATCAATAATGGTATGTTTATTGACATCAGGACCAACACTAACGGTTGTATAATGTGTGATTTCAGATAATGTATTGGTGGCAATTCTCGCTAGTTCTTCCAAACCATTGACCTTTGTTTCTAGCCTTGTTTTGATGAGTTCCATTTCTTGTTTGGTTAAATTGTCATCACGAATGAGTTGGTCAACGTAATAGCGATATCCTTTTTGGGAAGGAATACGACCACTTGAGGTATGCGTTTTTTCCAAAAAACCAATGTGTTCTAGTTCTGCCATGTCATTTCGAATAGTCGCACTACTGCAGTCCAATTCTTCCACTAGATTCTTGGAACTGACTGGTTCTGCTGTTTCAATATATTCTTCTACAATCGCTTGCAAAATTCTTTTTTTTCGATGATCTAAATCTTCTGCCATTTTTTACTCCTTTAATCAAATTAGCAGTCTTAAACTTAGACTGCTAATATATTATACCCATATTTCAAATTTGTCAATAGTTTTTTATGGAAAAATTAAAATTTTTTCTCATAATTTATTAAGTATTTGAAATTCAATCCCACTGTTCATACAGGTTTCATTTGTAAAATGTCGAATTTTGTCATAAAATAGAGCACGAAATATGAACATTTCGGCAAAAATCACTTGCATATTTTTAGGAAAAATAATATACTTCATTTGTAATCAGAATTGAGATTACAAATCGATAAAATAAGGAGGGATTTTTTTGAGCGAAAAAATTAAAATTTTTATAGCAGACGACAATGCTGAATTTATTTCAACTTTAGTTACATATCTCGATTCGCAAGAAGATATGGAGGTTGTGGGAACTGCTAAAGATGGGATTGAAGCAGTTGAAAAAATCATCACGACAGACCCAGATATTGCCATTTTAGATGTAATTATGCCACAATTAGACGGTTTAGGTGTTTTAGAATCCATGAATGAAAAGTTAGATAGCTTACCAATATGTGTTATGCTATCTGCTGTTGGACAAGATAAAGTAACAACAAAAGCAATGGCTTTAGGTGCTCAATACTATATTGTAAAACCCTTCGAAATGGAAGTACTAGTGAAAAGAATCAGAGAATTAGTAAAAAATCAACCAATCGAAACAATAACTCCAAAATTAAAAGAACTAAAGAATAATTATATTAAAGTAGACAATAGTAAATCTAGTTTAGAAGCAAAAGTAACTAATATTATTCATGACGTTGGCGTTCCTGCTCACATTAAAGGATATCAATATTTGCGTGATGGCATTATGATGGCTGTGAATAATGTGGATGTGATTAATCAAATTACAAAACAATTGTATCCTGATTTGGCTAAAAAGTATAAAACAACACCTTCTCGTGTTGAACGTGCCATTCGCCATGCAATTGAAGTTGCTTGGAATCGTGGTCAAATTGAATCCATGCAAAACATTTTTGGTTATACGGTTAACTCGAATCGTGGAAAACCAACCAATTCAGAATTTATTGCGATGATTGCTGATAAATTAAGACTTGAATTAAAAACAGCATAAATTTAATGAAACTAAAAAACAAACTTTTTTCGATCTTTTCAAAAAAGTTTGTTTTTTATTCTCGATAAGCTTTGGAAAGTAACGTTTTTTCCATTTCATTTGTCCTACAAAAAATGGAAATAAACATTGGCTCAATTAAAATGTTGCTGTTTTTTATATTGAGTGGCATTCCTTTTGCTTGCATCGCTTGCATTACTGTTGTTATCTCATTTTTTAGGACAGGAAGCATGCAAATCGAAATGGAAATCATCATGCCGATATGCTTTGTATCGATTCCAAATAACTTCAACGGAGTACATATTTTTTGTACGGTATCGGCTATTTCCAATGTCGTGAGCGTTTGAGAAAAAAGATAGGTCACATGATAGCAAATTAGCATGCGAATTCCAATCAAAATTGCTTCTTGCAGGCTGTCTAACAAAAGATTAAGCGCTACTGTAATGGCGACAAATGGCAAAAATATTTTTACTGAATGCAACATTTTTTTTAAATCAATTTTCAATAAAATTGTTATGCTACTATTTAGCAAAATCATGCCACATAAAATTTTCGCGTCTTTCACACAAAAAATTCCAATGGTATATCCCACAAATAAAATAAATTTAACAATATTTTTCACTTTTCCATATCCTCACAATTTCCTGGATTAGCTCTTCCTGCGTCCATTCTTTTAGTTGTATGTTGATGTTATTTTGTTTTAAAAATTCTAACATTTGTACCAATTTTGGGATTTGGATTCCACATTTTTTTAGTAAATCCACTTTTTCTAAAATATCTCCTTTTTGAAAAATGGTGGCTATTTGCTTATCTTCCATCACCAAAATTTTATCTGCTAACAAAATTTCGTCCACATAATTGGTTACAAAAATAACAGTGTAACCTTCCTGTTTCAAATTTTTTAGAACACGATAAAAATTATCTTTTTCGCTAGAATCCAGCATCGTGGTTGGCTCGTCTAGCAAAATGTATTTGGGCTGAATCGCCAAAATGCTGGCAATATTGATTCTTTGTTTTTGTCCTAAAGACAATTCATATGTGTCATTTTCCTTAAAATCTTTCATATTAACGAGTTCCAATGCGTTTTCAATTCTACTTTCTCGATTTTCTAAGCCAAGATTTTTTAAGGCAAATTCTACATCATCATAAACGCGTGGAAATAAAATTTGGTTATCTGGATTTTGAAAAACAATGCCAACTTTTTTTCTAATGTCGAGAAAATTTTTTTTGGATTTTGTGTTAAATTCATCCATCCAAATGTCACCCTGACTTGGCTTTGTCATTCCTGCCAACAAATTCAAAAAAGTCGATTTCCCAGTTCCATTTTTTCCAATAATGCTAACAATTTCGCCTTCCTGAATTTCCAAATTGAGATTCTCCAAAATACAATTTCCATTTTTGTAATGAAAAGAAACATTTTCTACTTTAATCATTTTTATCATTCCTTAATTTTTCGATTACAGTTCCATAAATATAAAAACTTCCAACAATAAATATCACGTGATTTGGGTAATTTTCCTGCGCAAAATCAAGCGCGTCTTCCAACTCTTGCGCATATAAATTTTGAGGATTTGTCAGCTTTTTGGCTTCCTCCAATAAATCTTCTTTTGCCACATATTCGTCTTTGTTATTGCCACTCGTAAAAACAAAAATCGAATTGCTATCTTGCAAAAGTTCTTTCAAAATCGTAACATAATCTTTCGTTTTCAAAATCGAAAAAAGATAAACTTTTTTTCGATTCTCATAATACATTTGAACATTGTTTCTAAAATTCTCAATTGCCATTTGGTTATGGGCACCATCAAAAACCATTTCTGGATTGTGATTGATAATTTCAAATCTTCCTTTATGAACCACTGTTTTCAAGCCTTCCCTCATCGCCTCTTCTGGAATTACATACGACTGATTTCTGAGCACTTCTACACATTCGATGCACATCGCTGCATTTTTGATTTGCTTTTTGCCTTTTAAATTGACCAAAATATTGGTATCATTTTTATAATCAAATGCTTGAAAATCCGGCTGAAATCTGACATTCGAAATCGCACTTGGACGAACCAAATGCAATGTATTTTGTTTTTCTTGGCAATTTTGTTTTATGATATCATTCACCACTTTTTCATCTTGCTGAGCAAAAACGGTTTGCGAATTTTCCTTAATGATGCCAGCTTTTTGCTCCGTAATTTCTGCCAACGTATTTCCCAAAATGTTCATGTGGTCATAACCAATACTTGTAATCATGGAAACAAGCGGTTTTACAATGTTGGTGCAGTCATTTAAGCCACCCAATCCTGTTTCAAATACAACCAAATCGCATTTTTGTTCAAAAAAATGCAAAATTGCCATCGTAGTTTCTAGTTCAAAAGCAGTCACATTTGGCGTATTTTCAGCATTATACTGCTCCATTTTTGGCGCTATTTTTTGCATTAGTTTGTCGATCTCTTGGTCTGTTATATTGTGCTGATTGATGCGAATTCTTTCATTGTATTTTTCCAAATGCGGACTCATAAAGGTTCCCACGCGGTAACCTGCTTTTACCAAAATATTGGTCATCATTTCGGCACAACTGCCTTTTCCGTTTGTGCCGGCAATGTGGATAAATTTCAATTTTTCTTCTGGATGCCCAAATTCTGCCATAAAATATTGGGTTGCTCTTAAAGTTGGATTTTTCGTTTTTCTTCCTAATTGGTCAAAATAATTTTGTGGTTTCATTTTACATTTCCTCGAATAAATATTTTTTCACAAATGGTTTCGTAAATTTTTCTAAACCGTAAATTGTTACTAGCTGAATTGGAATCATGACAAGTTGCGTGACGGTTCTACTTGCCATAATGGCAACATAGGCTTTTCCATATAACAAATGAATCCACGATGATGTAATGAAAATGTTGATGATGATTAAATCAATCAAACTACTGATTGCCAATCTGATTAAAAATTGCTTTTGGCTCATTTCTTTTTTTGGAGAATATAAAAAGATTCCATACACCAAGCCTGAAAGCGCGGCACTTACTGTAAATCCTGGAAAATATGGTCCAAACGGAAATAGTAAAGCACCTAACAAATCTCCTAATAATGCGATTACTGTGCTATATTTTGGTCCTAACCAAATAGCAGACATCACGATTGGTATGTAACTAAAACTGATGACCAAAACTTGCGTTTTAATAGAGATGAACCTCGACAAAATGATTAAGATTGCCAATAACATGGCTGATAAAATAATTTTTTTGATTTTAGACATGAAAAAATCTCCTTTCTTTCGATTTTTTCCTGCTCCAAAGAAAGAAGATTTGTGTATCTTCTTAATTAACCTTTGATAGCGGAATGCGAAAATAAATACACGATTGATTCATCTTGCCTCAATAACAACTTCCCGTCTATTGAGTCTTAACGATTTATTTTCTACTCTATTTTTAGTTTTATTTTATCAGAAAAATAATCGATTGTCAATATATCTATGACAATCGATTCAAAATCTATTTACTCTTTTGATTTATAATAAAGTAAACAATGACAAAATCCCTCAAAATCTGGATTTTGGATTTGTTCACGAAATTCTTTACACATACATTTCGTATCTTTCGTCTTTTCTCTTCGACAAGGACAATAGCCACCTGTGTTTTTTAACCCCTCTTTCACCAATTTAACAATTTCCTTATCTTCATTCAATTTAATTGACATAGACTGCCTCCTTTTACTCGTTTTATTTTACTGTATTTTTATAATTTTTGCAAGTGTTAAAATACACTAAAAATAAAAACCTTGATTTTTCAAGGTTTTAGCTATTTTAAAATACTCTATTTTGGAGCTTCCAGCCGGAATCGAACCGGCGACCCCAGCCTTACCATGGCTGTGCTCTACCTACTGAGCTATAGAAGCATATCTTTTGAAGGAGATTACTCCCCTTCTTTTAAACATTTCATTGCTTTTTTACGAATTCTCTGAATCGCATTATCCACTGATTTTATAGGTGCTTCAAGACTTATCGCTATATCACTATAACTCTGTCCTTCAATATATTGATTCAAAACATCTTTTTCAAATTTACTTAAATTTTGTCCAATTTTGTTCTCAACTGTTGTACAGTACTCTTTTCTAATAATCGTTTCCAACGGATCCTCAACTGTTTTAGTATCCAAGACATCCAACACAGACACATCATCATTTTCATCATATGCTGCAGTGTTTAAAGAAAAAGATGAATTTAACGGAATATTTTTTTGCCTATTTGAAGTTTTAATAACCGTAATAAGTTGCCTTTCTATACACAAATTAGCAAATGTGCGAAAAGAATTCTGCTTTTCTGAATCAAAAGACTGGATTGCTTTATACAATCCCCAAAAGCCTTCTTGTATCATATCCTCTTTTTCTGCACCAATGATAAAAAAGCGATTCGCTTTCATTTTGATAACTTCTTTATATTTATTTAATAAATAATCAAGTGCAGATTTATCCCCTTCTTTGATAAGTTCTATCACTTTTTCATCCGCAATATTAGTATATTTATTTTCGAATTGGTATTTTTTTGCATCTAACATTACCTATTTTGCTACCTCCCCTATGTTGCTTACATTAGCATTATATTAACAAAATGCCAACATGTCAAGAGTTTTTTGAAAGTTTCATAAATCTTTTTTATTTTGTCCATTCAAAAAATAATAGCAACAAAAAATCAATATATAATTTATGCAA